>JAQUQY010000282.1 GCA_028715865.1 Syntrophales bacterium | reverse complement strand
TTCACAAAAACACCGGAAACTTGAATAACTGCATAGGGTTCCCCCTTAGCCTGCTTCAGCTGAAATCTGAACATCAGGCCGGTGTATTCGAGCTGGCGGCGAACCGGCTTGGGGAAATCGCCCTGCTTGCTGAAATTGCCCGGCCGGATGTTGCCGTTATAACAAATGTGGGTCCCGCCCACCTTCAGGGTTTCGAAACCCTGGAATCGGTTCGTGAGGAGAAGGGCTCTATTTTTTCGGCCCTTAATCAGGAGGGATTCGCGATCATCAATCGTGACGACGCTAATATCCGGGTTCTTGAAGACAGATTGCGCGGTAAAAGCATCAGCTTCGGCGTCAACGAACAGGCAACCGTGAGGGCCGAACACATTTTTACCCGTGGAGAGATGGGAGTTAGCTTTACCCTTAAAATCGGGGGGCTTTCCAGGGGAATAGACATGAACATCCTTGGAGTCCATAACATCTATAATGCTTTGGCAGCGGCTGCTTCGTCCTGGGCCATCAACGTTCCCTTCGAGGATATATGCGAGGGTCTGGGCGAATTTCGCCAGATTAGGGGCCGAATGTCCGTCAGCAGGCTTTCCTCGGGAGTAATCCTCATAGATGACAGCTACAATGCCAATCCGGCGTCGGTTGCCGCCGCGCTGAAAACGCTGGCCACACTTAAAAAAAACGGCCTGAGTATTGTTATATTCGGTGACATGCTCGAACTGGGGGATTATGCCGCCGCCAAGCACAAAGAAGCGGGGGCTCTCATGGCTGATACCTCCGTTGATATGCTGTTTCTAATGGGTGAAGAGTCCGGCTCGGTGGCCGAAGGCGCCATGGAAGCGGGAATGACCGCGGCCCAGATACAAAAGGTAAGCGGCCCGGAAGAGGTTCTTTCGGTGCTTCGCGAGATTCCTCGCCATGATCTGTGGATACTTGTCAAGGGTTCACGGGCCATGGGAATGGAACGCTTTGCCGAGGCCATCATGGCGGATCAAGGGACGGAAGAGGCGTCCACGGGGCCGGGGAACCGGGAGGAGGGGTCATGATATATCACCTGCTCTATCCTTTGAGCGATACAATATCAGCCTTCAACATATTTCGATATATTACTTTCAGAACCATCTACGCCACCATAACGGCCCTGTTGATATGCTTTGTCCTCGGGCCATGGCTGATCAGAAAAATGCAGACCCTGCAGGTTGTTCAGCAGATCCGTTCAGACGGTCCGGGATCTCACTTCGCGAAAGAGGGAACACCCACAATGGGCGGCATTCTGATCGTTTTTTCCGTGGCCCTTTCGACCCTTCTTTGGGCCCGGTTGAACGTTGACTATGTCTGGATGGTGCTCACCGTCACCGTGGGCTTCGGGCTTATCGGTTTCTCTGACGATTACCTGAAACTGTCAAGGCGCAGCAGTAAGGGGCTCCCGGGAAAGACGCGCCTCGCCCTCGAGTTTCTCATCGCCTTTTTAATCAGTTGCCTCCTGTTTATGAAACCTGGATTCAGCTCCACCGTGATGATCCCATTTTTCAAGACTGTCATGCCCGATCTTCAGTGGGCATACATAATTCTTTCAACCTTTATTATCGTGGGGGCGGCTAACGCGGTGAACCTCACTGACGGTCTCGATGGTCTCGCAATCGGTCCCGCCACGATATGTTTCGCAACCTATCTCCTTTTTGCCTATTTCGCCGGCAACATAAAAATATCCGAATACCTCCAGACGCCTTACGTGGCCGGCGCGGGGGAGCTTACCGTTTTTTGCGGAGCCATGGTAGGCGCCGGGCTGGGGTTCCTCTGGTACAACACCTATCCCGCCGAGATATTCATGGGCGACGTGGGGTCGCTATCTCTCGGCGGCGCCCTTGGGACCGTGGCGGTGATTACCAAGCAGGAGATAGTCCTGGTTATTGTAGGTGGAATATTCGTTGTAGAAACCATTTCCGTAATTTTTCAGGTTGGATGGTTCAAGGTTTCCAACGGAAAACGCATTTTCCGAATGGCGCCGATACACCACCATTTTGAACTTAAAGGATGGCCGGAACCGAAGGTGATCGTTCGGTTCTGGCTTATTTCAATAATATTGGCGCTTATTGCCATAAGCACCCTGAAAATCAGGTGATTAGATGACCATGGATCTGAAAGGCAGGCACGTTCTGGTCTACGGCCTTGGAAAGACGTGAATAGCCCTGGCGCTGTTCCTTACCGACCGGGAGGCCCGAATTTTTGCCGTGGATGACAGGCCCCTCTCAGAATTAAAAGAAGCGATGGCGGCCCTTAAGGGCCTGCCCATTGACTTTGAATGCGGATCACCGGAGGTCTTGCTGCCCGAAGATACTGAGCTGGTAATCCCTTCGCCTGGAGTTCCGCCGTCGAAGCCCGTTCTGATAACGGCTGAATCGAGAGGCATACCCGTAAACAGCGAAATCGAGCTGGCCTGTAGATTCATTACAAAACCGATCATTGCCGTTACAGGGACCAATGGAAAGACCACAACAACGGAACTCATCG
>JAQUQY010000281.1 GCA_028715865.1 Syntrophales bacterium | reverse complement strand
AAGAACAATATTTTTATGCCCTTCTTTACGACGAAGGATGTCGGACAGGGAACAGGCCTCGGCCTTCCGGTTGTACACGGCATAGTCACATCTCACAGGGGCAGCATCCAGGTTGAAAGCACTCAGGGAAAGGGAACCCGCTTCACCATAACCCTTCCGTGCAGCCTGAAGGACCATTCGGAGGAGTCTTCAAGCCATGAAAGCCCGTAAAAAAAGAATCCTGGTCGTCGATGATGCCACTTCGGCCCTGGACATTATCAAGCGGAACCTGGTCCGGCGAAACTTTACCGTCTTCACCGCGTCGAACGTGGCTGACGCTTTGAAGCTGCTAGAAAACACACCCATAGACATAGTAATCACGGACTACAAGATGCCGCAGACCAGCGGCCTCGATCTTATACGCCATATCAAGGAGAACAATTTTGACGCCGAGGTGATAATGATCACAGGCTACGCTTCGGTGAAGGGCGCCGTGGAGGCTGTTAAGATGGGGGCCGAGGAATATCTCCCCAAACCCTTTACCGATGAAGAACTCTTCTCAGCCGTGGAGAGGACGGTCAACAAACAGGATTTGCGAAAGGTGGTTCTGGAAAAAAGTCCTCAAATAAGGCCTGATTCATATGGCATCATCGGCGAATCGAAGGGGGTTCGCAAAATTCTCGCGGACATCGGGAAAGCCTCGTCATCGTCAGCAACCGTTCTGGTGCTGGGAGAGAGCGGCACAGGAAAAGAGCTGGTGGCACGGGCAATCCATTACAGCAGCAGGCGAGCCTCGGCGCCTTTTGTCCCCGTCAATTGCGGCGCGATCCCTGAAAAGCTTCTTGAAAGCGAGCTTTTCGGGCACATGAAAGGCGCCTTTACCGGCGCCACGGAATCCCGGGCCGGGTTCTTCCAGACGGCAGACGGAGGAACCATCTTTCTGGACGAGGTAAGCGAAACGAGCCCCGCCATGCAGGTCAAGCTCCTGAGAGTACTCCAGGACAAACAGGTTTGCATGGTAGGAGCCAGAAAGGCCCGGAAGATAGACGTGCGCATTGTTGCCTCGAGCAACAAGGACCTAGGAACCCTTGTGAAGAGACAGGGTTTCAGGGAAGATCTGTTCTTCAGGCTCAACGTAATTACAATCCCGGTCCCGCCTCTGCGCGAGCGGAGAGATGACATCCCTCTCCTCATTTCACATTTTGCCTCCAAACTGTCCGATGACCTGGGAAAACCCCTCCCCTCCTTCTCTGATGAAGTTCTGCAGGCGCTCATGAACTATTCATGGCCAGGCAATATCCGGGAGCTGGAGAATCTTATACAGCGGCTCATCATCATGGTGGATTCCCCTTCCATCGAGATCACGGACCTTCCCTCACTGATGCGATTCTCGGCCCTTCAGCCCGCGGTTCCAAATCGCACTCTCGCCGCGGTAGAGTATGAATATATACGGAGCGTGCTGCACGGTACAAACAACAATAAAACCAGGGCGGCAAAAATCCTCGGAATCGACAGAAAAACCCTTAGAGAAAAGCTTCAGAAAGAAAAACCTTCTTCATAAAATATCCGCTCTCCGAGAAGATTCAGGATTAACTGCTTATCAAAAAAAGTTCATGCTGCTTTCTGAACGGGGAGTATCTCTCCAGTGGTACGAAACTCACCGGATTTGGCTGCCCTTTTTCGCTTTCCGGCGATTCCCTTCATCGCCGAAACTCCGCCATACCATCTCCCATACATTTAATATTATTCAATATATAACAAATAATACCCCTGGCGGCAGGGTTTGTTCTCAACACAAGTCAATTGGCAGGCAAATTGCTCCTGAATTCGTCACAATTATCTTTTCGAAAGGGGGCCAAAGATGAAAAGCGCTGCCCGGACAAAGAACGAGATGAGGAAAAAAAGCGAATCTGAAGAAAGGGGACAACGAAGCATCTGCCCTTCCTGCGAAAACTTTTCCCAATGCGGCTTCAGAAATCATTCAAGCGATCCCGTCTTCTATTGCGAGGAATTTACAAGCGGTTTCTCCCGTGCCATGCCGGCGGCGCCTGAAAAAGGGCCTGGCGGAAAGGCGCCCCTCCACGATCGCGAAAAGCTCATCGGCCTCTGTGCCAACTGCGACAATGCCGACGCGTGCCTGTATCCGAAGTACGAAGCCGGAATCTGGCATTGCGAGGAATACCGCTGAAAAAGATCTGCTCGCCAGCACAAACACCCTTCAGTTGTGAAAGGAGAGGCATGGACACAAAAAATATTCTCGAGATCATACAAAAACACAACAAAAACAATGGAGAGCTTATTGCCATCCTCGAAGAAATCCAGCAAACCTGCACATATCTCCCCGAAACAGCCCTCAGACTGGTCGCTGAAGAGACAGGGCAATCACTGGCCGATGTCTACGGCGTCGCCACCTTCTACAAAGCCTTCAGTTTGAAACCCAAAGGCAAACATTGCGTTTCTGTATGTCTGGGCACGGCATGCCATGTCCGTGGCGCACAAAACATCGTCGAGGAATTCAAACGT
>JAQUQY010000280.1 GCA_028715865.1 Syntrophales bacterium | reverse complement strand
TAACGTTACTCCAGCGGCCAGGATTATCGCCGATGCAGCGCCCGGGTACACAACCGGCCAGGACAAGGCGGCACTTGAAGAGGTGGCCGCCGATATCCTGGGAACGGTCGATGCGCGAATAGGCTGGATCGGAGAAGCTTACCAACTCGAGGTCGCCGCAGGCGCCGGAGGGCTTGCCTTTGGCATGGGACTGGTTATGGTGCTTCTGATCCTTGCGGCACAATATGAACGTTGGAACCTGCCGCTTGCCGTTGGATCGGCTGTTCCTTTCGGTGTCCTGGGGGCAGCACTCGCGGCTCTGCTTCGTGGTTATCCCAACGATATATATTTTCAGGTTGGATTATTGGTGCTTATAGGTCTTGCCGCGAAAAACGCTATTCTCATCGTAGAGTTCGCCGCTCAAAACAGGCAGAGGGGCATGTCCCCGACGGACGCAGCCCTTTCCGCAGCACGTCAGAGGTTTCGAGCCATCGTCATGACCGCCGCGACATTTATCATCGGCGCGCTGCCCCTTGCCTTTGCCAGTGGCGCCGGTGCGGCAAGCCGCCGCGAAATAGGCACAGTCGTCGTGGGCGGCATGATTTTAGCCAGTACCATGGCCCTGATATTCGTTCCTCTCTTTTACAAGTTAGTAGAGGATTTTTCGGAATGGTATTACCGTCGGAGGGGTTATGTGGAGAAGGATACAACAGATGGGGAATGACAAAAGGGTCTCATTTTGAAATGATTGAGCTGTTTTCATGATTGCCCCGCCCAAATTGATGAACAGGCTACTTCCGTCGGTTGCCCTCATTTTGACAGTTCTGATAATCTCATGCCCATCCTTCGCCGGTAATCAGGAGCCCGCTGGGGAGGAAGGATGGGCGCGAAGTTCGGACACGCTTACCCTGTACCTGGAAAACGATCTGTTCGGTTTTGAAAACAAAGACCGATATTATACTCACGGAACAAAACTTTCCTGGATTTCCCGAGACCTTACGAACTATCGCGATATACTGCGCCTTCCACAATGGATGCACCGGCTTGTCGATCGTATGCCATATATAAACGATCCGGGGAGCCTGCGCACTGTTTCCGTCTCGCTGGGGCAGAATATATACACTCCGGAAGACAAGAAGCGGAGAGAACTGATCCGGAACGACCGGCCTTATGCCGGAATAAGTTACCTGGGCCTGGGCCTGCAGAGCAAGACTCCCCTCCGGATGGACATCCTGGAATTGGCCGTCGGTATCGTGGGGCGCCATTCCTACGCACAGGACTGCCAGGTTGCGATCCACAGGAGAATTGGTTCCGTCAAGCCCCAGGGATGGTCAAACCAGCTTCATGACGAACCGGTGCTGAACATGTACCTGGAAAGAAAGAGAAAACTTCTGCAAAACAGGACTTCTGGAGGTCCGGGCTTTGATGTTATCCACCACCTTGGGGTCGCCGCGGGCAATGTTTTTACCGGGGTTAATATTGGGGGACAGGCACGCTTCGGGTGGAACCTGCCCAACGATTTCGGCACCTATCTTATCAGGCCCGGATCGGACAGCAGCGCTCCCCTTGATGACACGGACCCCCGTTTTAATCTGCCAATGCGTCGATTGGGTATTCATATGTTCCTGGCTGTCGATGGAAAAGCCGTGGCCCGCAATATTTTTCTTGACGGCAACACTTTTCGGGACAGCCACAGTGTGGACAAGAAGCCGCTGGTAGCCGATCTCATAGGTGGAGTAGGCATAATTATCCATCGATTCAAAATTACATATTCATATGTGTTCCGGACGAAGGAATTCTCCGGTCAGCAGAGCGACCAGCAGTTCGGCGCCCTTTCTTTTTCCTTTACCTTTTAAATTAGTAAGACCTGTGTTATCTGACACCCGATTAATATGAATTTTAGCGCAAATGTGAAATAGCCGTGGCGAATCAGTTGGCGGGGAAAGTGATTTCTGTCAGCCGATGAAGCTTACAGCATAAACACTTGCTGACCAGGGTATGCATGGAAAGGAAAAGGGGATGAGAAAGAACAAAAGCAGCCACCTGAGCATGCTCTGTGACATGAGTGAAATCGCCGCTCTCCTCGCGGGCAGCGAAAACGTGGAAAATTTTCTCAACCGCACAGTAGTCATGGTAGCCGAGCATCTCCATGTACCAGTCTGCTCCATATATATATATGACGACAAGGCAGCGGAACTGGTTTTAAAGGCTACTCTCGGGTTAAATCCGGGCTCTGTGGGCAAGGTTCGTATGAAACTGAATGAAGGCCTGGTTGGAACAGCCATGTATAACCTTGAACCAGTTCTTGAGGTATATGGGAAATATAACCCTAAATTCAAGTATTTTGAAGAGTCTGGTGAGGGGAGATATGAATCCTTTCTGGCTGTTCCAATAGGACGCGGGCAGGAACGTATAGGCGTTATCGTAGTTCAACATGACAGTCCCGGCTACTTCACGGAACTTGATGTAATGGCCCTTCGAGGCATTGCCTCGCAACTGGCAGGCGTTATCGCCAACGCCAGGC
>JAQUQY010000279.1 GCA_028715865.1 Syntrophales bacterium | reverse complement strand
GGCTCAGTCCATAATGGAACGCGGCTGTAACGGGTTTATCCAGAAGCCCTTTCAGCTAGGGCAGCTTTCCCGATGCTTAAGGGACATACTGGACTGAAACAGGCCTTTCAAGCGGAAGTCCGTTTTATGTCCGTCTTTCTTTATAGAGAAAGTTTCGTAGAACCAGCGGGGTAATAATGGTGGTCAGCAGGCTGACCATGATAATTGCTGTATAGAGCCCCTGGTTTATGAGCCCCTGACTCAAGCCTATAAGGCCTATTATCATTCCAACTTCACCGCGAGGCGCCATTCCCACACCGATAATGGCGGAGTCTTTCATGCTCATGCCGTAAAGGAGCGCGGGAATTCCACAGCCTGCTATTTTCGTAATCAACGCAACCAAGGTCAAAACAATTATGAACCATATGATGTCAGGCGTAATGTAATGGATGTCCATTATTACGCCCAGGGAAACAAAGAATATGGAGGCGAATATAATCTGGAGGTGTTCGGCACCTTCTTTAAAGACCTCTCCACGATTTAATTCCACATCCGCGAAAGATGCTCCCGCTAAAAATGAACCTACTATGGCAGAGAGCCCGAACAACTCAGCCGAAAGAGCATAGAAAAAGGCGCACATGATCGCGAAGATGAATATGGATTCAGGATATTTCCGGCACAATGAAGTCCCGTCAAGTTTCAGTATAGCCCTGGCCAGCACCAGCTTGCCGATTACAATGCCAATAGCGATGAATCCAATAGCCTTGACGGCCACAATAAGAAGCAGGGTCGCCGATACTTCTCCCGACACAACCCCCCTTGCCATGGAAAGAAATAAAAGGGCAAGAATGTCATCCACAACGGCTATGCCTATTATCGCTTTAGCGGTTTCAGTCTGTAATTTGCCCATTTCTCTTAGTACATTGGCGGTAATAGCGATACTGGTCGCCGTAAGCGCCACACCAACAAAAACAGCCGCGGCGAAATCAAACCCGAAGATCGTGGCAATGAAAAAGCCGCCTATTCCAGGCACTACAACGCCGAATAGTCCGATTACCAGGTAGCGGGCTCTGGCGATATCCTTGATGCTGAATTCAAGCCCTATCGTGAATAGAAGAACTACGGCGCCAAGATGAGCCAGGGACGAAACAAAATCGGTGTAGGTGACCAGCCCCAGCAGGCTTGGACCGACCAGGATACCGGCCAGAATAATGCCGACAACGGCGGACTGGTTAATCCTGTAGGCAATCAAGTAACCGGCCAGGGCGACGGCCATGAGCAAGGTCATCTGAAAGTCACTGCTCAACATTATTTCTTGTATCAAGGAATTTATCCTCCCCCCTGTCGCGTTTTCGGGCGTATCAAATGCCCGCTTGAGATTTTTTCATCAGCTCCAGTCCCAGCCGGGCCGCGCCCATCAGAGCGACCTTCGGATTGAGTATGACGCTGATTGGAATGTCGGCAAGTATGGAGGAAAAGCGGCCTTTGTTCAGGAAGGTCTTTAAGAAAGGGCTTCCGGCAATGTGATTAACGATTCTTGGCATGATGCCGCCGCCGATGTAAATTCCTCCGGTTGCCATTACGGTTAGGGCGAGATTGCCCGCCTGGTTGCCGAGAACAGACAGGAACATGTTAAGCGTCTCCCCGCAGATTTCCGGGGCGTTGTCTTCATTGACGGCCGTTGTCAGTATAAGCGCCGCCCTGTCTTCTGAGTTTTTCAGTTTGTCAGCGAAGCGTCCCGGCTCTTCACAATGGCCCTCATCCCTGAGAAACTCATAAATGTTCGCTATGCCGCTGCCGGAGCAGACATGTTCCCAGCTCACGTGGGCGAATCGTTTCCGAAGATAAAGCAGAAGGGCGGCTTCCCGCTCGTTTCCAGGCGCGAAAGATGCGTGCCCCCCTTCCGAGGGGTGAACACGGTAACGCGATCCGTCCCATGTCATGAATGCCTGGCCGAGGCCCGTGCCGGGGGCTATGACGGCACGGGCGCCCTGTGGATTATTTACAGCGCCGGGCTGAGAAAGCCTGAAAAAATCCTCCTCTTCCAGAAGATCAATGCCCCAGGCGATTGCCTCAAGATCATTTATAAGCACAGTTTTATCCAGAGACAGGGTGGAAGACACCCTGTCCGCATCGATTATCCAGGGAAGATTGGTGAGTTTTGCCTTTGTTCCGGACACAGGCCCGGCGACCCCGAAGACCCCGAATCTTGCCGCCTTGTCCCCGATGTCCGTGAATTCAGCGCAGACATCTTCCAGGCTTTCATATCCGGCGCTCCTGAAGGTTCCTTCACGCAGGGGATTGCGCGGCCCTCCCTGAAGAGAGAAAAGCCCCAGGCTTGTCTTTGTTCCGCCGATGTCGCCGGCAATGAGAAGCTTCATACAAGTAATCCTTCATGATTCGGCGAACTTGTACCCAACGCCGCGCACGGTGAGGATGTAACGGGGATCTGCCGGATTTTCTTCGATCCGGGACCGGAGCCGGCGTATGTGAACATCCACCGTCCTTGGCTCTACAAAGGCATCGTCGCCCCAGACCTGGTCAAGGATCTGGTCC
>JAQUQY010000278.1 GCA_028715865.1 Syntrophales bacterium | reverse complement strand
CGTCTTGGGCGTGAGTATCGGCGCCTTGGCCCTTGCGATTATCTTGGAGGGGTCCTTAAGGTCCAGCATCATGACGCCAAGGTGATAGACATACTGCGCGGCGCACTGCACGTTAACGGCATGATAGATGACAAGCCATCCCTTGTCGGTCTTTATCGGCACAGCGCCCGGGCCGTTCTTCTTCCAGCCCCATTCATCCTGGCTTACGGCGAGGGCCTTGGACTGTCCCCAATGGACAAGGTCCGGCGAATAGGATATCCATATGTATGACCTTCCATCCGAGGTATTCGGCCTGTCGAGGCGGCAATAATAGCCGTTTATCTTTTCCGGGAAAAGGGCCCCGTTGCGGTTGTCCGTCTCAGAAACAAAGTTAATCCACTTGAACTCTTTCATGTCAGACGACTCCATGAGACCGAGGCGGCAGGAATGACCGCTGTGGCAGGCAAACATGACATAATACTTGCCGTCTATCTTCGTGACCCTGGGATCATAGAACATACCTGTCGTATATTCATTGAACTCGGCTGTGTCTGGCATTTTAATAGGTTCGGGACGAAGCTTGAAATCTATCCCGTCCTTCGAATCCGCGGGCCATATGTACTGCTTCATGGACGGAGACTCGACGCGGCAAAGCATGACATAGCTATCCTTGCCGGTCTTGATGCACCCGGAATTAAAAACACCGTTGGCGGCAGCAGGAACATCGTCCTTGGTAAGTATCGGGTTCCCGGAATAACGGACAACGATCTCTTCTTTGTTCTTGGGGTACACGATAGGTGTCGACATTGTAAATTCCTTTCTGGTTTCGAATATTCAACCGGCCCGACGGGCCCGGCTCGAAGCACATTGAAAATGTATTAAACAACATTTCCGGGCCCAATTCAAGGATTTTCTGGCAAAAGCATCAAGTGCGGTCCCGATAGGAATATTACATAGTGGAGACAAGGGATATGTCCCCGTATATGGAGACGTGCAGGCCCGTGCCGAGAGTGCAAGGGGGAGGAATACGAAGCACTCCCTGCATGGGCCGCTTGTAGCAAAAAAAAGAAGAGGGCGGATCCCTGACCTGCCCTCTTCTTAGCGCTTCCGGGAGATCGCGAAGCGCGTTTTTGTTCCTCTTGTTTTAGTTCTTCTCCTCGTTTTTCAGAGGAACGTTTTTTGTGAAACTTCTTACTGAAAAAGCATCTCATCCCCATCCGTTTTTCTCATCCTTCAGCGCACACACAAAACAGAAGGTCTCGACTACCGGGAACAACCACACGATAGTCGGGACCTTGATCATTGCCATAAAAAAGCAAGCGTTACGACCGCTTGAAACGGCAACTGGCAGACATATCAGTTATACGGACATCCACGCCACTTCCGATAACGCACACCTCTTACTCACACCGGGAGCATACACCACGACTCCCGATGTGTTCACAAGACACTACCAGCGTGGGCACCAATGACTGATTTTGTCCTTATGGCTTTGTGTCCGAAACTTTCTCCCGGTTCACCAAAAACATATAATTTAAAGAACTTACTTTACGTTGCCCTACAATTCAACTATGCCCTAAAGCTCAAGAAAAAGCAAATTTTCCAAGATACAAATGGAAGGATCCAAAAACAAAGGCGGCGGGCTTTCACCCACCGCCTTTTTCCTGCAACATTTTTGTCTATGAAGCTTACTGCAGTTCCGCTATAGAATCGGCCCCACCGAACACGTTGGCCTCGACCTGCGGGTTCTGGGGGTCATTTACCCACTCATCATCCACAAGGAACTTATAGCGGTATTTGCCCCTCGTAAGCGTAAAGTGGCCCGACCACTGGCCAGTCTCAAGCTTGGTCAGCATATGCGACTCGGATTTCTTCCAGTTATTGAAGTCCCCGAGTACATACACGGCCCCTGCCTTCGGCGCATGGAGAGCGAATTCCTTGACCACGACATCAACGCCCTTATTCTCAACGGTGATTATCTCGCTCGTCAGATTATAGAAGTCAAGCGCGGCGGAGCTCTTCGGATCATACTCAAAGATGGTCTTCCCGGACTTGGCGGCTTCTCTCAATCGGACGCTGGCGCGCACCCTGTTATTCAAAAGATACGGCCCGAGCTTTTTCTTGGCGTCCTCCTCGAACTGTTTTGCAAAATTCGAGCGCTGGTCGAATATGTTCATTATGAAATATACGGCTGGGTTCCTGCCTATCTCGCTCCGGAGGAGGCCCGTTACACGGTAAACGCTGTTTATCCCGTTGAACGCGAAATAGCTAAGGTCCATGGGGACCAGGATCATATCGGCGGCATACATGGCGTTCAGCGTGAGGAACCCGAAACTCGGTGGTGAATCTATTATCACGTAATCGTAACGCCTGAAGTACTGATCGGAAAGCGCCTTATAGACTATCGCTGCCGCGCCGTTCACTCCGCCAAGGTTTATCTCTGCGGCGCTCAGCATCATGTTCGCGGGGATGAAGGAAAGGCGGGTCCTGTCGCATATCACGAGCTCATGGAAAGGCGTTTTTTCGTCATCGAAATGGCTACGAAAAATATCGTACGATGTCTTT
>JAQUQY010000277.1 GCA_028715865.1 Syntrophales bacterium | reverse complement strand
GACACGAGGAAAAAGTAGGAACCGAAAGGCGCGTATCGATATCGGGATGCGGTCCAGAGCGGCCAATGCCGGGCAGCAGGCGGTAAGAGTAGCCTATAATATGCAGAAGTATGACGGTTGTCAAAAAGAGGGAGATGATTAAATGGTGATAATTACGCCGCCGCCTCATTATCCAGGCGATTTTGGGAAGGCATTCGATAGCGAAGAATGTCTGAAAATAGCTAGAGAGCTATACGAGGAAGGAAGGCTCCTAAAAGACTCGGATGGCAAAATCGGGGGAACCCCGCCAGGCATGGTGTCCATTGTTGACATGTCACATGAAATGCACCGGGCCTATAGCAGTCTGGCGAAAGTGCTTGAAGAGGCTGGATGGTTTGAAACGCTTGAACTTCCGGGTTACTATTTTCCGCCCGAATTAAAGGAAGGCCTGGAGTAGATGGGCAGAACTCCGGTAGTGAAAGGAGCCAAAAAAGAGCAACAAGTACGCGAAATGCTCTTGGATAAAAAGCCAATAAGGGCCATCGCCAGAGATACCGGCTTTTCCAGAAAGGCCATTGAGACCTATAGAAATGAGTCCTTGCCTGAGAAACTAATCCAGGCCAGGAACATCAAGGACATAGCCGAAGCGGATGATGTGGTCGAGCAGATTAGATGTATTCAGGCCCGAACCCTGGCGGTTCTGGATGAGGTCGAAAGCAAGGGCGATCATGCTCTTTTCTTCAAAGGCATCCGAGAGGTTCGAGAGAACGCCAAGCTCTCGGCAGAACTTGTCGGGAAGCTTGCAACACAACCCACGATAAACGTCCTGGTCCTTCCTGAGTGGTTGACACTACGAGAACGCATTGTTGCAGCCCTGAGACCATACCCTGAAGCACTGGAGGCCGTCAGAAATGCTATCATTTGACCTTAAGGCGGCGCTGGATTGGGAAGTTCACAAGGCAGATCCCGTCCGATGGGTCGAAGATTGCGGGCTGCTCAGAGACAAGGCCGGGAATGCCTGCCAACTTGACGAAAACCAACGGGCGATACTCAACCCGGCCAACAAGAGGGTAATTTTGAATTGCCATAGGCAATGGGGCAAATCAACAATCTCCAGCCTCTTATGCTTCTGGAGGGCATTGTTCTACGAGCGGTCCTTGTGCCTACTGGTAGCTCCATCCCTCAGGCAATCATCAGAAAATTTCAGGAAGATAAGCGATGCTCTGGAGACTATAAGCCCAAAGCCGGAATTGGATGAGGAAAATAAGCTTACCCTGAAGTTCAGCAACGGCTCACGCATTATCAGCTTACCCGGATCACAGAAAACGGTGAGGGGCTTTACTGCACCTGATTTGATAATAATTGACGAAGATGCACAAGCCGATGATGAGCTTTTCGGTGCACTGTTGCCGATGCTCACCAACAGCCCGGACGGACGGCTCATCCTGGCAAGTACTCCTTGGGGATGCAGAGGTCACTTTTACAAGATCTGGCAGGAAGGCGGGCCGGAATGGCTGAAGATCCGAGTCATTGCCGAAGAGAACCCCAGGGTCCGGCCAGAAGTGTTGGAAGAGGCCCGCAAGAGTCCCAACGGCGCTTTGTGGTTCCGGCAAGAATACTGCGGAGAGTTTGTTTCAGATGAATTTAGCCTATTCGATGAAGCTCGATTGAAAAGGGCAGTTAGCAACGACTTTGAAGAGGTAGACGCGGAGGATTATTGATGAACAGATTCTACATAATTTCGTTAGATCCAGCTCAGTTGAACGACTACAGCGCCTTGTGTGTGATGGAGCGCACCGATTCCACATATAGATTAGAATGGCTCCGCCGCAAGAGAGGCTTGCCATACACCGATATCGTGAGCTGGTCCAAGAAGGTTTTCTTGAACCCGAGGTACAGAAAAGATACCACCTATTCGCCCGTCTTTGTCCTTGATGTTGGCGGAGTTGGGAAAGCCATTCAGGATATGATGACGGCTGCCAATGTCTCAACCACTGGAATCCAGTATACAGGCGGAGCAGCCGTGAGCCGTGAAGGTGGCAACTATCACGTTTCTAAAAGCTTCATTGTAGGCAAATTCCTGGCCGCCTGGGATGAAGGCCGGGTACTCATGCCTGCAAATGCGTCTTTCCTTGAAATGTTTCAAAGCGAGCTGAAAGCCTTCCGGGGCGAGATGTCCTCCCAGGGACGAGCCAAATTTGAGGCAGAGCAGGGCGAACATGACGACATGGTAATGTGCGTGGCGCAGGCGGTCTGGTGGGGCGAACACGCGAGCCCAAAGCCCATTGGCCCGCTCGTTTTCACCGGAGCCACAAAGCCCGGCATCAACGGGCACGGTGACTGGTTCTCCGAGGCAGCCAGCCACCACAACCACGGCGGCCAGGGCGCGACCTTCATAGGCGGAATCAACCACAAATAGATTTTATGATGATCAATATTATATAAAGGAGATGAAAAGAAAATGTCAGAATTAGATCAATGCATGAATGCACTTGAAAGTATTGGAAAGAGTCTCATACAGAAGAGCGCGACATACCAGAGCCCGAAAATTGCGCGTGCTTGCGCTATCGCAAAGGCCACACAGACACCCGAG
>JAQUQY010000276.1 GCA_028715865.1 Syntrophales bacterium | reverse complement strand
GACCTTCCACGGGCTCCCGCGGCGCGTCCCTTTCCGTTCCCTTTCCCGACCGGGCGGCAAAGAGATTTCTCACGGCCTCAGAAAACGAATCGCTGATACGCGAGTGATACACGACAGTCCCGACGGCCATCAGAACTACCATGATAGAAACAATCATAAAGGACAGAATGGGCAACCTTCGGACGGGTTGCCTGTCATTCTGGGCTGTTTCAGGCGAATCGTCTCCGGTCACTATATCCGATTCGACATCCTGATTCAACGTCTCTTCTGATATGCTTTTTTCGTTATCGTCCATGACAATATCCCGGAACCCGCATTATTACCGCCAGGCGTCCCCCTCAATCCCGAGGGGCTTAAGGGCGCTTCTGAGCCTCATCATCGCACGCGCGTGAATCTGGCAGATTCGTGATTCCGTCAGACCGAGGGTTACGCCTATTTCCTTGAGAGTCAGCTCCTCGTAGTAATAGAGAGACAGAACGGTGCCTTCCTTGTCGGGCAAAGATTCGATGGCTTTCCTGAGAACCCGCTTAACCTGCTTCTCCTTCAGCAGGACAAAGGGATTGCCGTCCTGTATCTTTTCAAGAACATCGGCATGGGCATTGCGTTCCACATAATCAGGGGGCAGGTCCTCGCTGGAAAGCAGCGACAGTCCCCTGGCCTCATCAAGCAGGCTGTAATATCCTTCCAGCGACAAGCCCATGAAGTCGGCAACCTCTTCCTCGGAAGGCTCCCTGCCGAGATCTGCTCTGAGGGTCCGGTACGCTGTTTCAAGTTTTGTATCCTTGCTGCGCGAGGACCGCGAAAGAACGTCCCTGGACCGAAGATCGTCCAGAATTGCTCCGCGTATTCTGAACCGCGCGAAGGTTTCGAACTGAACGTTCCTGGAATTATCGAAGCGCTCGACGGCTGAAATAAGCCCGATAGTCCCCGCGCTGATCAGGTCGTCCCGGTCAACGTGTGGGGGCAGCCGCAAAGCCATCCTCTCCACTATATTCTTGTCCAGGGGGGCGTATTTGACCACCAGCTCGTTTCGCTTATTATTATCACTCATTACAATCGATTACCGAATTTCCAAAAAACTTGAGCATCCCCGGATCATGTACCCGGGGGGTCTGTTCCAGGCAAAGAGCCTCCGCGATGGATCCCAGGAGGCGGCTGGCCCGGGCCGAAGGAAAAAGTTCAGAGAAAAGGCCCTGCTGCCGTACTGATTCCGTCACCATCCGGTCATGGACCAGGTAGCCAAGGTACTGGATGGTCAGGTTGAGAAAACGATCCGTGGCTGCTCCAAGCCGCTGGTAGACATTGAAGGCTTCCTCACTGTTGCGCGCCATATTTACCAGAACCATGAAGTCACGAATCCCATAATTCTGCTTCAACACCTTGATGATGGCGTAGGCATCCGTCAGAGATGTGGGGTCCGGCGACAGGACGACTATGATATCATTGGCTACCATATTGAAATACATGACGTTTCCATTAATGCCAGCCGCGGTGTCAATGATCATGATATCCAATTCTTCGTCGAAAAGTTCCAATTCCTCAATAAGGGCAAGCTTGTGGCCCCTGGAAAGTTCAGCCATTTCCTGAACACCCGAGGCGGCTGGAACAATCATGATTCCGCCGGGACCGCGCACGACCACTTCCGAAAGAGCCTTTTCGCCCCTCAGGACATGGCAAAGATTGTATTCAGGGGCGATTCCCAGTATGACATCAATATTGGCAAGGCCCGCATCGGCGTCTAGCAGCAACACTCGCTTGCCACGAAGGGACATCTGGTAGGCAAGATTAGCGGCAACATTCGTTTTACCAACCCCTCCCTTGCCGCTGGTGACGGCCAATACCCTCACGGCGGGACGGGATTTTTTATCGCCATCAACGGATGCCGCATCCATCCCATCGTTGATTTTTTCCCCTCCAGCGACACGTCTCAAAATTCCAGCCTGATCCACAGAATCACCTCGCCATATTACATTTAAGATTAGATACCGCCTGCTCGCGCTTCCCCATCAGTTCAATTCCCCGGAACAGCATTGTTCACGATCAGCTTTGCAATTTTTTCAGGAGTCATAACCCTGATGTCCCGGGGGACTTGCTGACCCGTCGCAATATGGGTGACGGGACGCCCCGCCCTTTGGATCACGTCAAAGATACATCCATAACTCCGGGCGTCATCGACCTTTGTCATTATGATATGGTCATAACCTACATCCTGGAATCGGTGGATCGCGTCCATCATGCTTTCAGTTCCGGTGGTGGCGCTTATCACCAGCTTCGTCTCCACGGGAATATCTCCGCAGAGACACTCCCCCAATCTCCTGATGTGCTCTTTGTCTTCCCTGCTTTTTCCCGGCGTATCCACAAATACCCGGTCCATTTGGTCAAACCGACGTAGAGCACCTTCGAAGGAATCTTTCTCATCAAGGGACAGAACGGGAACGCCCATAATTTCGCCATAAATTTTCAACTGTTGAAGTGCGCCTATTCTGAAGGTATCCATGTTGATTATTCCCAGGGTCTTTTTCTCTCTATAAAGAATATCCGCGGCCAGCTTTGCCAGCGTCGTCGTTTTCCCCTCTCCA
>JAQUQY010000275.1 GCA_028715865.1 Syntrophales bacterium | reverse complement strand
AACGCCCACCTTGAGCGCATCGGCGACTTGGCAGTCACGATTTCGCGGAAGGCCATGGTCCTCAACGAGGAACCGCAATTGAAACCCTATATCGACATTCCACGGATGTCCGAGACGGCCCGGGGCATGATCAGGAAAAGCCTGGACGCCCTGATCAGGGAAGACGACGGCATGGCCGATGAAGTCCGCTGTGAAGACGCTTCGGTGGACCAGCTTAACGAGCAGATCTTCCGTGAACTGCTTACGTTTATCATTGAAGATCCGCGGACAACGCACCGGGCACTCCTCATCATGCAGATTTCCAAGACACTGGAACGGATTTCTGACCACGCCACGAGTATCGCAAAGGCGGTTATTTACATGATTACCGGTGAAAATGTGAGGCACATGAAGGTTGACAGTGGAGCCTTCGCCGCCGAAAGCTGTGAAGATCTCGGTGAAGACCGCTGAAAGGTTAATGAGGCATTCCCCGTGAAAAAAAATCTTGTCTACAAGCTCTTCGCGACCTACCTGCTTCTGGCCCTGGTGGCCATCCTCACGGTTAACGTATACCTTGGAGGCCACATCAAGGTTCACCTGAAAGAAAAAATAGAGCAGGATCTGCTGACCTACGCGAAGCTGATCAATGTGACAGCCTCGATGGAGGAAATGGAAAGCGCGGCGCGACATATTGCCGAAACGGCTGGAACTCGCGTCACGCTCATTGACAAGCGGGGTTTCGTCCTTGCCGACACGGAAAGCTCCCCTTCGGAAATGGAAAACCATTTTGACCGTCCCGAAATACAGGAATCCCGTGTCAGGGGAGCGGGACAGGCGACGCGGCTGAGCGCTACCCTGGGGATTGAAACTCTTTACGTGGCCGTGGCCATCGGGGATGAGTCTAAGACAGTCGGGTATATACGGCTGGCGAAGCCCCTGACGGAAGTGAAGGATTCCATGAACGCCCTCAACCTGGCGCTTTTTCAGTCCTTTCTTCTTATCGGAGCCATTTCCTTCCTGGTTGCCTTCGTATTCTCACAGAGGCTCGTATCGCCCATACAGGAAATGGAAGAATTCACCACCAAGCTTCAGAAGGGTGAGTTTCCGGGAAAACTGCTCATAAGCGCCGCCGACGAAAGGGGCCGGCTCGCCCGCAACATCAACTACCTTGTGAACGAATTGAGGGAAAAAATCGACTGGGCCACTGAAGAAAAGAGCAAGCTGGAAGCGGCCTTTTCAAGCATGACCGACAGTGTATTTATCCTTGATGATGACGGCGTCATCGAAGTTTACAACGATTCATTCAAATCCATGTTCCCCGCCGGCCACGGTGATGTCATAGGAAAGACACCACTGGACGCGTTCAGAAATGTCGACCTTCAGGATACCCTTGAACGCTTCAATGAAAACAAACAGATCCTGTCCCGGGAAATCACCATCGGGAACGGCGACCCCCGAGTCATGGAAGTTACACTTTGCCCGATCCGTGGACTTCCGGCCCATGAAACAAAAACGATGATAGTATTTCATGACGTGACGCGGGTGAAAAAGCTTGAAAAAATGAGGGCGGATTTTGTTGCCAACGTGACCCACGAAATCAAGACGCCGCTCACGGCCATACTGGGTTGCATCGAAACGCTAAGTCGAGGCGCCATTGATAACAGGGATACGGCGCTGCATTTTCTCGATGTCATCGGCCGCCACGCGGAGCGACTCAACCGCCTTGTGGATGATCTTCTCACAATTTCCGATCTCGAACTGGGGGAACTCCCTCTTTCAATTGAAGATCTGCCCCTGGAATCGGTTCTAACTGTACTCTGGCCTCTGATTGAATCCCAGGCCCTCAAGAAGAATGTTCATCTCGCGAAGGATGTGCCGTCGGAACTTCTCCCACTAAGGGGCGACAAGGACCGGGTCGTTCAGGTTCTGCTGAATGTTCTCGATAATGCCGTGAAGTTCACCGATTCCGGGGGATCGGTTTCCCTTACGGCCCGCCATGCCGGACAGGACACGCTGGAGATCAAGATATCAGACACGGGCATAGGAATTCCGAAAAGCGACCTGTCACGCCTGGGCGAGCGTTTTTACCGGGTGGACAGGGCCAGGTCCCGCCAGTCTGGAGGAACGGGGCTGGGGCTTTCAATCGTGAAGCACCTCATGGCGGCTCACGGCGGGCGCGTGGACATAACCAGTCGGCCCGGCGGCGGAACAGATGTCAGGCTTTTCTTCCCCCTTGCAAAAAATAATGTTTGACGCCACAATCCTCTAAAAGAAAGACCGGATTGTCTAACCTTAGGGAGCGGGTGGCGCTTTGTCTTTAAAAATACTCGTTGTCGATGATGAAGAAGATATTGTAAACCTTCTTTCCTACAACCTGGAAAAAGAGGGTTACCTTGTATTAAAGGCCTATAACGGACGTGAAGCCCTTCGCATGGTGAAGAAAGACATGCCTGATCTGGTTATCCTCGACCTTATGCTTCCGGAAATGCCCGGAATCGACGTTGCACGGAGCATCCGGAGCAACCCCGCCACAGCCCGCCTTCCCATCATCATGCTCACCGCGAAGGGTGGTGAACTCGACAGGGTGCTGGGTCTGGAGATGG
>JAQUQY010000274.1 GCA_028715865.1 Syntrophales bacterium | reverse complement strand
TGCCGCCTCCCGTAGCTTGATGGCATCGTTTCCTTCATCTGTGGGGAAAAAGTTATAGGTGTAGATGGTGTCGAACTTTGTGTCAACGCGATTGACGCGCCCGACACGCTGTATCAGGCGGGTTGGGTTCCAGGGAATGTCGTAATTGATGACCACGTTGGAGCGATGGAGGTTCACGCCCTCGGATAGAATTTCCGTGCTGACCAAGATGCGATAATCATCACATGGTTTGAAGGCGTTGGCGTCGAAGTTGGCGATTACCTCCCTGTGTTCCGCCTCGCTTGACTTGCCGGAGAACAAGATGGTTTGCGGCTCGACCTCGGTGCGGATACAAGCGGCCAGGTACTCGGCGGTTTCCTGCGACTCGGTAAAGATAATGAGCTTGCCTTTTTTGAGATTCCGTTCCGAGCGCAGGATATCCCGGAAAGCAATCCACTTGGGGTCACGCCGCACGTTGGCCCACATTTTTTTGATGCGGCGCAATGTGCGATAGTCCGCTTTAAGGTGCATGATGAACTTGGCGGTAAAATCCTTGGCGCTGAGCCGTTCCGCCTTGTCCTGTTCCAAAAGGTTTTCAATCCCCTCCTGGTCGTCCTGCTCCAAGAGCTCAAAGATTTTGCCAATGTGTTTCTTGCTGATATAGACATTGCCCTTTTTGAACTCGGTAATTACGCGGGCGTATGAATGTGTAAACCGGCCCAGGGTCAGCCGGAAAGCGTGGAAGCTGCTTTCCAGGCGCTTGACCATCAGAATCTTCATAAACTTGGCAAGGTTGAGTTGGCCCTGCCGCTCGCGTTCGTCCATCTTGCCTTCATAGTACAACAACGGCGTATAGCGGGCATAAGTGAACTCGGACGTGAGCAGTTTAAGCGTTTCGTTGAAGATTTCATTTTCCTGCTTGCTGAACTTGTAGAACAGCGGGGTCGGGTCTTCGACTTCGGGGAACTTCAATCCCTGCTGTTTCATGTCCCCGCCGTAGTACTTCTCTATTTCGGTTCTGGTACGCCGCACCATGAGGAACTTAAGAACTTTCTCGCGCGTCTCTTTGGCGTTCGCTTGAACCGTCCGGAAGAAGAGTTCCCGGTCAGCCTGCCGGTCCATCCCCTTCAGCTTGGCCTCCAAACCGGTGAAGAATGCTTCCATGTTGCGCAGGTTCGGGATGTTGCTGGCCTTGCCCGCCTGGAACAGCTTGACCTGACTGAGGATGTCGCGCGGCGTGTTGTTCAATGGCGTGGCGGAAACAAGAATGACTCTCTTGCCCCGGCAGATTCGGGCGAGCATTTCGTAGCTCTGGGTCGTCTCGGTGCGGAAACGATTGGACTCATCAATGAAGACATTGGTGTATTTGAAGATATCGCGCCCGATAAGGTCATCCAGCTTGCCGATTGATTCAAAGTCTGTTTGTCGGACTTGAAAGTCGCTGAAGACATTCGGCCAGGAACCCCGTTTCTCACGATCAAGCAAATGAGGCGGTGCAATGACAAGGTGGCGTCCGTCAAGTTGCTGGGCCAGCAATGCGGCCATGTAGGTCTTCCCGAGTCCCACTACATCGGAAAGGAATACGCCGCCGTATTCATCCAGCACCTTGCGGGCATTCAAAACCGCCTCTTCCTGATACTTCAATTTCTTGAATTCCTCCGGGACATACATGTCTTCAAGTTCGGAGGGGCGGTTTAGCTCGTTCCTGAAGTACTCGTAGAGGAATTTCAGATAAAGCTCATAGGGCGTGAAGCTGGCGAAGGGCGATTTGTTGACGATCGTGTCTTCGTATGGTTGCGATACATCCACGGCCGTTGCCCACAGTTTGTTGAACTTGGCAATGGCAAAGTCATAATCAGCCCGGTTCTTCAACTCAACATTGAACTCAAGATTGTCCTGGAGCCCGGCTTGGCTAAGATTGCTTGACCCGGTAATGACGCGTCCTTTGTCCCGGTCTCCTTCGGCGAAAGTCATGATGTAGACCTTCGCGTGAAGGTTTTCGGCCGGGTGGGCTTTGATTTCCAACTTGCCTGATCGAATCCACTCGATAAACTTGTGTACGCCGGTCTCGATTTCAGCGCTGTCGGCGGACTTTTCAAGTTCGTTGAGAACGTCTTTGGAAACCTGCTCCTTTGCCGATGCGTGAGACTTGAGATTCAACTCGCCCTGCTCTCTGGCTCGTTGCAGGAGGTCGTATGCTGTCCGGTCCGTCTGGAGGCCGACCAGGATGCGAATTCTCTCAACGTTCTCCAAGGCCGGATAGAGTTTGTAGAATCCGCTGATGAAGAAGTAGCCGACGAGGCAGTCGAAAAAGCGAGTATCCTTGCCGAGCAAGACCGTGAATCTGTCACGCAAGCACTTGCCGGCCTCGTTGGTTATGAACGTCAGGTCCGACGAGACTGCCGCCGAATGTAGGTTTTGCGCCATAGGTTTTCTGACTCCGTGAATCCGCCTTCATCCAGAATTACGGCGAGACAATGCTTTCAGAGCCGTCAGACCGTGCAAACCGGGGACTTCCCCTGCTTGGTTCTGCATTTCATTCCTCGCGTTCAATTCCGATCAGGACCCGTTCGGCGCCGAGATTGCGCCAGCCGATATTGATGAAAATATTATCCGGGAAACA
>JAQUQY010000273.1 GCA_028715865.1 Syntrophales bacterium | reverse complement strand
TTGCAATAGACGCAACGGGGAAAAACGAAACCTTCGTAGGCCGTATTCGCGAAGATGAGTCGATCGAAAGGGGGATCAACATGTGGATAGTGTCGGACAACATACGCAAAGGAGCGGCCCTGAACGCCGTTCAGATAGCAGAGATACTCGTGAGGGAGTACCTTTCCTGAAAAATGAAGATTTGCGGAGGCAAGGTCAGAGGCAGATCTATCCTCATGCCGAAGGGAGGCCATGCCAGGGTCACCACGGACTTGGTGAAGGAGGCTCTCTTTAACATCCTGGGTTCCATTGAAGACCTGTCATTTCTCGATATTTTCGCCGGAAGCGGCAATGTGGGGATTGAAGCTTTAAGCAGGGGCGCTGGCAGGGTGACTTTTATTGAAAATAACGCGCATCACCTGGCAGTGATCAGGAAAAATCTGGAAAAATGCGGCTTCAGCTCAGGATTCGACATCATGGCGGTTTCATTTGAAAGGGGAATATCTCTTCTCAGAAAACGAAGGTTAAGATATAATATAGTATTCGCCGATCCCCCATACGAGCGCGGCTTCGTGGATCCTGTAGTGGTGCTTCTCGGAGAAGATGGCGTTCTTGAGCCGGGGGGTATTGTAGCTGTTGAACATTCGATCAGGGAAGACTGCCGTTCAACCGGCGTCCTTATGCTTGAAAGTAAGCGAAGATACGGCGATACAGTCCTGTCTTTTCTAAAAACAACAGTTCAAGGAGATTCCCATGAGTAAAACGGCGGTATATCCGGGTTCCTTCGATCCAATAACAAACGGACACATCGACATTATAAACAGGGGCCTGAGAATATTTGACAAGATTATTATAGCCGTAGGTTACAACCCGACTAAAGAAGCCCTTTTTACCGTTGATGAGCGCGTGGAGATGATAAGGGAGATTGTTGTCGACAACAAAAGGCTCGAAGTGGAAAGCTACGAGGGTCTGCTGGTGGATTACCTGATTAATGTTAATGCAAACGTGATTCTAAGGGGCTTAAGGGCCATGTCCGATTTTGAGTACGAGTTCCAGCTTGCCCTCATGAACCGAAGATTGGACCGGAAAATCGAGACGGTATTCCTGATGACAGGTTCCAAGTGGTTTTACTGCAACTCGAGGATTATAAAAGAGGCGGCCAGCTTCGGCGGCTCCGTGCGTGGCATGGTTCCCGATGACATACTTCATAAGCTCAAGGAGCGTTTTCCAAAGCTCCGTGAGAACTGCGGGCGGAAAAGGAGAAGATCCCCATGAGGTTGTCAAAACGTGCCAACAGAATAAAGCCGTCACCTACGCTGGCAATTTCGGCCAAGGCAAATGCCATGCGCGCCAAAGGCAGGGATGTGATAAGCTTCGGAGCGGGAGAACCGGACTTTGACACACCTGATTATATAAAGCAGGCGGCCATCTCCGCCATAGAAGAAGGATTTACGAAATATACCCCAGTAGGAGGAATCGATGAGCTGAAAGAGGCAATTGTGGACAAGCTCAGGCTGGACAACGGCCTTTCATACAACAAGTCGAATATATGTGTGTCCTGCGGGGCGAAGCACGTTCTCTACAACCTGGCTCAGGCTCTGTTTGACGAAGGCGACGAGGTGCTCATTCCCGCCCCCTACTGGGTATCCTAACCCGATATAGCAGTTCTTGCCGACGCGACGCCGGTGTTTGTGAAAACAAGGGAAGAAAACGAATACAAGATGACGACGGAGGAACTGGAAGGGTCGATCACCGAGCATACACGCGCGCTGATAATAAACAGTCCCTCCAATCCCACGGGATCCGCATATACCGGCGATGAACTTCGCGAAATAGCGGCTGTTGTCAGGAAGCACCCCTCCATATTCATTATTAGCGATGATATTTATGAGAAAATAATATACGATGGCCTTCCCTTTGCCACAATCGCCGCCGTTGACGAGAGGCTGAAAGATCAGACGCTTCTGGTTAACGGCGTTTCAAAATCCTATTCAATGACGGGATGGAGAATAGGCTACGTGGCTGGTCCTGAAGCTGTGATATCGGCGGTCACGAAAATACAGAGCCAGAACACTTCAAATCCAACATCCATTTCCCAGAAGGCGGCCCTGGCGGCCCTGACTGGAAACCATGAGCCGACGGAAAGGATGGTGCGGGAATTTCAGAACAGAAGGGACTATATTGTGAAGGCCCTCAATGAGATACCGGGAATAAAATGCCTGAAACCGCAAGGCTCTTTTTACGTGTTTCCCAATGTCTCAGCTATTTACGGAAAATCTTTTGAAGGTCGCCGCATTGACAATTCAGCATCATTGACGGCTTATCTCCTCGATGTGGCTGAAATAGCCGTGGTTCCCGGCATTGAATTTGGAAGCGACGACAACATCCGCCTTTCCTACGCCACTTCCATGGAGAACATTCAAAAAGGCATTGTTCGCATGAAAAAGGCCCTGGATAGCCTTCAGCCCTGAAGGAGCCGTCGGCGCCCTGAATCCCTTGTCAAAGAGTGTAAGAGCGATTCCCACAGGTGGCTTCAGGGTTGTAATTGCCCTTGTCCTGCCACTCCTGCCAGTGCCGTGCCACAGGCGAAGGTTCGCAAGGAATGATCGCGAATGTAAAGTTACGAATGAAGACTAAGAATAATTCTTT
>JAQUQY010000272.1 GCA_028715865.1 Syntrophales bacterium | reverse complement strand
TGAAAAGGGCGAGGATGGAATAACAGCCCTCGATATACTTGATTATCTTCCAATGGCCCTCGCGCATGAAAGGGCTGGACTTCCTGACCTATTTCGACGGCGCTACCTTGCATTAACGGTACTTTGATGTTGACGGGATAGCCCTTGCCGTACAAATTCCAAATAATCTAATAAAGATAAACTGCTAATGCGCGATGCCAAGGTTGAAGGCGTACTGTATAGCCACGTATGCGACATATACAGACAGGAGCCACACACCCTGCCATCGCCTGAAAAATCCGTCCCGGTTCATATGGATGAAGATTCGAAAAGAGTAAAGTACTATGAGCATTGCCGGGAAATGAAAAATGAAGAAGGTCTTTGGAATGAAGAGAGGGCTTACCGCTGCGGAAGCGCCTATTACGAAGAGGCAGTTTAGAACGTCGGCGCCGACTATGTTGCCGACTGTTATTTCCGGGTAGCCTTTCCGGATTGCCGATATAGCCGTCATTAGTTCGGGAAGAGATGTGCCCAGGGCCACCATGGTTGCTGCGATAACGTCACTGGGAACGCCGATTCGAATAGCTGTTTCCGTTGCGCAGGGAATAAGTATTCTCGCGCCTGTTATAACGAGGACCAGGCCAGCGATGATCATCGTCCATGACAGGGCGAGACCGAACGTCGCCTTTTCATCCTTTATTTTGTTAATAGACGGGTCGTGGTTTCGCTGACGAGCCCATCTGACGGAGAGGATCATGTAGCCTATGAGCATGAAAAGAAAAAGAAGGCCAACCCAGCGGTAGAGCATGGGCTCTGTGGGAGATTTTAACCACGCCATAAGCGCGAGTGCCACCAGCAGGGTAGCCGTTCCCACCTGTACCCAGCCGGTGCGGTTCAATATAAAACGGTCTGAGGGAGTTGCTGCGAGTATGCAGGTGAGGCCGAAGATCAGTCCCGTGTCGGCTATTATAGAACCTACTCCGTTTCCCAGGGCCATTCCACCGTCGCCCGTCCAGGCGGCAAAAACGGACACGAAGGCTTCCGGGGTGGTTGTTCCCATGGATATTACAGTGGCGCCGATAACAATCTTGGGGATACGGGTTCTCAGGGCCAGGGATACGGCGCCTTCTACCATCCAGTCGGCGCCCCTGGTAAGGATGGCTATGCTGACAATGGTAATGATGATCAGAAAAGAAACGTGTATGTTTCCAAGTGCCGCTGAAAGATGCTGTCCATCGTAAAGATAGCGAAGAAGATCCATTTTTCAGACTTTTCTGGTTGATATGTGTTCCCGTCGCCCCCTTGCGGAGGCGCATTTCAGGTAGTCTTCAAATTCGGGCGCCTGATTCACCGGAACAACCATGTTCGTAAGATCCCCTGGACTGCAGTCGAGAACCTTGAAAAGCCGTTTTTCGAGACGGGCCGACTGTTTGAACATACTTCTTATGATTTCCCTGCGGACCGGATCCGTTCCGTATCGTTCCAGTATGTAGCCGAGCCTTTCCTCCAGAGAGCCGACGCGGGTGTGGATTACCCGCTTGTCGGCGTAGTTGACGATTTCCTCTTCCCGGGGAGCTTCCGATGGAGTCCATTCGTCCAATCGACCATGCCGGGCGACGATACGGCTGACCTCGGGATATCCGAGAGAGAGTATAAGCTCACTGCCCGTTACCGCGTGGTTTTCTCCTGTTTCCAGGCTTCTGGTTTTTGTTATGTCATGAAGAAGTGCTCCAGCGCCTATCAGGTCCCGGTTCAGATCAATTCCGCGACATAAAAAAAGATCAGTGAGTTTTTGGGCCACAAGGTATACCTGGATGGAATGGGCGGCGATATGCTCTATCATGGCCATTTCAGCCATCAGGCGATAGCAGGTTGTTTTCAGCGGAATTCGAGCTGAAGTGATATTTGTCAAGTTTTCATCGGAAATTTTTTTTTGCAGCATTTTTACTCCCAGCATTCCGCCGGAGAATTTTAATATGGTCTATCTATCAGAGCGTGTATACTATATCCAGTCAAAATTCTGGCGATTCGGACCTGAAAGAGTTTTTCATGAAGGTCAGAACACCTTGACTTTCAAGGGCATATGTTTTAGGGAATCACGGACAATCGAAATTTTTATAAGGGCAGGTTAAGCAATAACCAGAGATAAATACCAAGTGGCCGGCTATTCGGAAAGGAAGCAGCGGCTGCAGCGTTGTTCACGATCCGGTTTTCTTATGGCCGTGGCACCGTCCCGGAGGCCAAATCGGAAGAACGTCCTCAATGGGGAATGGCGGGTAATTCTGCGCAACAAAAAGAGAGGACAATGAAATGGCTAAATCAAGACATTCTTTTCAGAAACGACAAAGGGAACTAAGCCAGAAGAAAAAACAGCAGGATAAGGCTGATCGCAAATCGGAAGCAAGGCTTCGAAAGAAGGAGGCCGATTATTCTCCAGGTAACCATGACCCGGATATCGATGGCATAACGCCTGGTCCGCAGCCTCTGCCCGAGCAGTGGGATGACGCGGATAATAACGACGATGCCTCATAATTAGCCTGCCGTAAGAATCTGCTTACATCGTTCCGTGAAAGTGCTTATGGCCGGCAGAGTTGATATTCAGCTGCACGAACTGTCATTTTTTTAATGATTAGAGCAAAAAAGATTTGACTTTAAGACAAATCTATTCTAG
>JAQUQY010000271.1 GCA_028715865.1 Syntrophales bacterium | reverse complement strand
GATGACGAAATAATCGGAATTCTACATGGGAATGCCGGCACCAATTCAACAAAGAAAAACAAAGGAGTGGAGCAATGAAAGAAATCAGTGAACTGCTTTTTCCCGATGATATCTGCTACGCGGATGATCATGAATGGGCAAGGATCGAAGGTGGAGTGGTAACGGTTGGAATTGACGATTACGCTCAAGATCAGCTCGGCGACATAGTATACGTTGAGCTTCCGCGGATTGGAGACACCTTTGAACGAGGGGAAGAGTTCGGAACGGTCGAATCGGTAAAAGCAGTTTCTGAGCTATACATTCCTGTTGGCGGAGAAATAGTGGCCATCAACAGTGATCTGGAGGATTCTCCTGAGCTGATCAACCAGTCTCCCTATGGAGATGGTTGGTTAGTGAAGGTGCAGCCCGATGACGAAGCTGAAATGGAAGAGCTTATGGATAAGGAAGCTTATATCGTTTATTTAAAAGGAATGGAATAAAATGCGTTATTTGCCACACACACATGATGATATATCTGAAATGCTTGAAACCGTAGGCCGGCGAAGCCTTGACGACCTGTTCGTCACAATACCACAATCATGCCGGCGGACATCGGAGATGAAACTGCCAGAGGCTCTTACTGAATGGGAACTGAACGCCCTGATGGAAGATCTTTCGGAAAAGAACGCTGCCTCACCGGAATACCGCTTCTTTCTGGGGGGCGGGAGTTATGATCATTACATTCCGGAAACAATTGTCTATCTCATGAATCGTTCCGAATTCGCTACTTCCTACACTCCCTATCAACCCGAGTTGAGCCAGGGGACGCTTCAGGCAATATACGAGTACCAGACCCTGGTAACCCGGTTGACGGGAATGGATGTTGCTAACGCCTCTCTATATGACGGCGCATCCGCTTTCGCCGAGGGGCTTTTAATGGCTTTGAGAGTAACGAAAAGAAACGCAGTTGCCCTTTCAAAGGCAATTCACCCCTTCTATCGACAGGTAGCCCGAACCTACCTGGATCCCGCGGGTTGTGAAATTATAGACCTGCCTCTTCTGCCGACCGGAAGAACAGATCTGTCTGCCATGGACAAACCGGAAGCCTTAGGCGCCCTGGCCATCCAATCTCCAAACTTTTTCGGCTGCATTGAAGATGTGAACGCCGCAGCGGGAATAATCCGTAACGCGGGGGGGCTCATGGTGGCGACTTTCACGGAACCGATCGCCTTCGGCCTCTATCGGTCTCCCGGTGAAGAGGGCGCGGACATCGCCTGTGGAGAAGGCCAGAGCCTGGGCATACCCCCTTCTTTCGGAGGTCCGGGACTCGGATTATTCGCCGCCAGGTCAAAATTCTTGCGGGCCATGCCGGGCCGCCTGGTGGGAAAAACGAAAGACAAGGCCGGAAGGCGAGGCTTCGTTCTCACGCTTGCCACTCGTGAACAGCACATCCGAAGAGAACGGGCCACCTCTAACATCTGCACCAACAGCAGTCTCTGCGCCCTTGCCTCGGCTATGTACATGGCGTCGCTGGGAGGCACGGGTTTTCGAGAACTGGCAAAACTTAATTTTGACAAGGCGGAGTACCTGAAAAAAGGCCTTGCCGAAGCGGGCTGGGAAGTTCCTTTTTCAAGCCCCACCTTTAACGAATTCGTTGTTAGAATTCCGGGCGACGGGAAGGCAGTCAGACAGCGGCTTCTGCAAAACAGAATAGTAGCGGGCATATCTCTCGAAGAATGGTATCCCGATCTTGCAAACCACTATGTACTGTGTGCCACGGAAACCTCTTCCCGAAGCGACATGGATAAACTGATCGAGGAGGTGCGGAAGTGAAAGAACCCCTCGCCACTAAAGGCATTGTATTCAACGAACCCTTGCTCTGGGAAAAAGGCAGAAAGGGGCGGATGGGAATGTCCGTGCCTGCTTCCGATGTAAACCCTGCTGTCGCAGAGGATGAACTGTGCGGAGGAGGTCCCGATTTCCCCGATTTGTCAGAACTCGATGTGGTGCGCCACTATACCCGCCTTTCTCAATGGAATTTCGGTGTGGACTCAGGAATGTACCCCCTGGGCTCCTGCACCATGAAATACAACCCTAAAACCAACGAAAAGCAGGCATCCCGCAAAGGATTCGCCTCACACCACCCCTTACTTCCCGACGATTTGTCCCAAGGATCCCTCCAGATAATGGGAGAACTCCAGAACTACCTTGCGGAAATCACCGGTATGGACGCCGTGTCGCTCCAGCCCGCGGCAGGCGCCCATGGAGAACTGGCGGGAATGCTTGTAATTCAAGCCTACTTCAAGCATCGAGGTGAATCCCGCAATAAAATAATCGTTCCCGATACGGCCCACGGAACAAATCCTGCTAGCGCCGCCCTCTGCGGATATCATTCCATTCCGGCGCCCTCTGGAGACAAGGGAATCCTGGAAACCGGCACAATTGAACGCCTGATGGATGAGAACACGGCCGGGATCATGGTCACCAATCCTAACACCTTGGGATTTTTTGAAGAAAATATTATGGAAATCGCAAGAATCGTTCATGACCGCGGAGGCCTGATCTACTGCGACGGCGCCAACATGAACGCCCTCATGGGCATTGCTAACATGTCAGAGCTCGGCATTGACGTCCTTCACCTTAATCTGCACAAAACCTTTTCCACACCCCATG
>JAQUQY010000270.1 GCA_028715865.1 Syntrophales bacterium | reverse complement strand
TTCACGACGGGGTGCGCTGTTTTTGGAGAATCTGAAGCAATATCAAGGGTATCCGAGGGCGCTTCCAAGGAAGACATTCTCGCGGGCGTCCACAAAGCCCTGGCCAGCAAGATTTCCACGCTCATCGACAGGGTCGGACTTGAAATGGAATGTGCCATGAGTGGTGGCGGCGCGCTCAACGTGGGACTGATTGAAAGTGTGGAAAAGAAGCTGGGGTTCAAATTGCTGGTGTCTGAACAACCGCAGTTCATAAATGCCATCGGCGCCGCTCTCATGGCTGAACGTGGCGTAAAAATTGACGGCTCCCCGCCCGAGAAGGCCGGGGATCACTAAAGCAAATCAGAAACAAAGGAGGAGGCAGACTATGGCGGAAGAAACAACAGTTCTGGACAAGTACGGTGTGGACGTGGGCTTCAAGCTCACCTATGAGAGGGTAATCACCGAAGAGGACATCAATCTTTTCGCGAAAGTTTCCGGGGATTACAATCCCGTTCACTTGGACGAAAGCCATGCGGCGAAGACTTTCTTCAAGGGCCGCATCGCCCACGGGGCTCTGTCACAGGCCTTTCTGTCGGCAACCATGGCCAAGCTCCCCGGCCTGGTAATCTTCATGTCCCAGTCACTCAAGTTCATGAACCCCGTAAGAATCGGGGACACCATCACTGCCATCGCCGAGGTTACCTCCGTGCGGAAGGACAAGGGCATAGTGAACATGAGAAATACCTGCGTCAATCAGAAAGGCGATACCGTTGTGGAAGGGGAGGCATCGGTCAGGATTTTCGAGAAACCGGAATAATTCTCAATAGAAGTTTGCGCAAAAGGGGGCCGGGGTGGAATTTACCCCTTCCCCCCTTTTATTGCAATCTTACGATGTACCCATCTTTCACCATCAGCCGTATTCCTCTATTCTTACAACCATGATTGTTTTTCATGGTTAGAGTAGCTTCTATGACCCGACTTTCGCCAATAGGTGCACCTGACCTCTGATGCTCTTATCTGGTATGGTATAAGTTTTGGGATTTTTGTGACGATTACATAGTCGATCCTAAAAAGCTCGTTTTTTCGGATTGCAGTGGTCCGGGTATCCTGGACAGGCTACAGGCATTCATAAGTGGGTACCTGCTCCGGGTTCATGGTCATGCAGCAGCCTGCCCCTGCGCTTGAGTGTTGAAGTAAACCATAGCCGGGGTCTTCCTGTCAAAACTATGATGCCACCGCTTCTCGTTGTAAAACGGGAAGTAGGCAGAAAGACCCTTCCGCACCTCCGGTAGCGAACTGTATGCTTTGAGGTAGATATCCTCATACTTGACGCTTTTCCAGGACCGCTCGACAAAAATGTTGCCCATCCAGCGACCTTTCCCATCCATGCTGATCGCAACGCCCTTCTCTTTGGGAAGTTCCGTAAAGGCCTCCGAGGTAAACTGGCTGCCTTGGTCGGTGTTGAAGATTTCAGGACAGCCATATCGTGCAAGAACCTCTTCCACCAGGGCATCTACACAGGATGAACTGTCCAGAGTGTTGGAGAGCCGCCAGGAAAGCACCATCCTGCTTGCCCAATCCATAACCGCCACCAGGTAGCAAAACCCCTTCGCCATAGGAATGTACGGTTGAGTAGACCGGGAGAGTTTCACTCCCAGCCCCTCCGAGAACCGGACGTGAACCTCTCGGCTCATCCGGCTCCTACCACTCAGCCTTAAGGAAGACATCCAGCTTCCCAGTGTACAAAAAGCTTCGGATTCGCCTGAGCAAGCTCCCGCAAATACTGCCACGCTCTTCTTTTGTGTCCTGAAAAACGCTTGTATTTACGTTGCACCCAGCGAACCAGATACCCGTCCACATTTCGCCAGATTCGGCGCAGTTCGGATGGATAAAAACGTCCGTAGTAGACAAACCAACCGCGAAGCTTCGTGTTGAACATATTCGGCAAATCCGTAAGGGTCTTGTCGTTCTTCAACCGCACATGCCAACTGCGAATCTCCCTGTTGATGGCTTTCATCGATGCACGGCTGATTGCCGGAAGAAAATTCGGGTGGAGCCCGTGTCGCTCGGATACACACCGCCGCGGACGAAACGTAAATCCAAGAAAATCAAAGCTTATGGTTTCATGCTCCTCGCGTCGGTTTCTGTCCTTGCAGTACACGATCCGGGATTTCTCCTGATTGATCTCCAATCCGCATTCCCTGAAACGGCCAATAATCCGTGCCATCACCCACTCCGCCTTCCGCCTGCTCTTACAATGTAGCAAACCATCATCCGCATAACGACAAAACGTCACGCCGGGCATCGTCCGCCTTACCCAACTGTCAAATGCATAATGCAAAAACAGATTGGCCAATATCGGGCTGACAACCCCGCCCTGAGGTGTGCCCTTATCTCGTGAAACAAGCTCCCCGTCACATTGTTGCGACGGCGCTTTCAACCAACGCTCCACATAAAGCAACACCCAGTTAATTGTACAGTGATGTCTCAAAGCCTTCATCAAAAGCCCATGATCGATATGATCAAACAAACCTTTGATGTCAAACTCCACGACCCACCCAAAATCCGCGATAGATTTTGCGTGGAGCGCTTTATCGGCTCATGAGAGCTCAAAAAAAGTTTTTCACCTCATACCGGTCATGGAATCCGGCCCCATCTGGTTCCATTAGGCTCGATTTCCGGA
>JAQUQY010000269.1 GCA_028715865.1 Syntrophales bacterium | reverse complement strand
GATGAAATACGGGATACGGGACCACAGAGGGGGAGGACGGGCCTCCGGACGTGAAACGGCGGCAAGGGTTGCCGGCGGAGCAGTTGCCAAACAGTTCCTTAAGCGGGAGGGAATATCATTTAAGGCTTTTACAAAGGAACTGGGGGGCATAGCCATCATTTCCTTCGATGAGACGGCCATTGCCGAAACCAGGCTATGCTGTCCTGACAGGGAGGCCGCCCGAAGCATGGAAGAAGCCCTCCTGCGGGCTCGCCAAAAGGGCGACACGCTGGGAGGGATAGTGGAGATAATAGTAAAGGGATGCCCGCCGGGCCTTGGCGAACCTGTATTCGATAAAATGGATGCCGATATCGCCAAATCCATAATGAGCATCGGAACCGTTAAGGCAGTTGAAATCGGAGCGGGTTTAGAGGTCGCCCGCATGACCGGCTACATCTGCAACGACCAAATGGGGCGGGAGGGGTTTGTCACCAACAACTCCGGAGGGATACTAGGGGGGATTACCACGGGTTCCGACATCGTCATCCGTGTCGCCTGCAAGCCCATTCCCTCGATCGCGCTTCCACAGGAAACCATTGACACCGAAGGGAACCAGGTGACTATAACCGTTGGCGGCAGGCACGATGTCTCCGTCATTCCTCGCATCATTCCAGTCTGTGAAGCCATGGTCGCCCTTGTAATAGCCGACCACCTGCTGAGGCAGAAGGCCATTCTTCCATAGCGGAGGGTGTGTACGTTCATTTCAAGCCCCCAAAAAAGGTGTGCATTTCGAAAATCCACAAATGTTTCTATTGACAGAAACGACAGGCTCTGGTAGAAGCTATTGCGTTGGAAAGTTGAAAAGGGAAAAACAATCATGGAAAGATTGATCAAAATGGAATTATGCTGGTGGCAAAGCCATAGAGATACGAGGTGCGCCCGCCCCTGATTTTGTCACAGAGAACATTATTTGCCGTGGGTGCTTCCGAGTGAGGAAACCACGGCTTTTTCATGAAGAGAATACCCGAAAGGCCGTGAAGAGGAATTCACGGCCTTTTTAGATAGAATTATCCGGCAGGAGACGTTATGAGTTGCTATCCATCTTATGAACAGTTCGCAGGTCTCGCGGCGCCTGGAACCATGATACCTCTGTACCGCGAAATTCTTGCTGATACTGAAACACCAGTTACGACGCTTATGAAACTCCGGCTGAATTCCCGGGTTTTTTTACTTGAAAGCGTCGAGGGAGGTGAGAAGTGGGGTCGCTACACCTTCCTCGGCTCCGACCCCAGGGTGGTTTACCGTGTCCGCGGGGACTACGTAGAGATTGAGGAGGAGGGTTGGCTCCGCAGGTTAAAGCATCACGGTGAGCCGCTCCTTCACCTTGAGGAGCTGCTCGCCCGTTACAAGACGGTTCTCCCGCCCGGCGGAGATATTCCCCGCTTTTTCGGGGGAGCAGTGGGATACCTGGGCTACGACATGGTGCGCTTCATGGAAGACTTGCCAATGGACACGATGGATGACCTGCACACTGCGGATGCCTGCTTCCTGATTGCCGATGGAGCCGTCATTTTCGACAACCTGAAGCATACCATCAAGGTTGTCGCCTGCGCCTGCATCGACGAGGGTTGCGATATAGGGACAGTCTATGATGAAAGCCGGGCAAGGATCGAGCAAATGATAGAGGCCATTCAAGCGACACTTCCAGCAGAGCCTTGCCCGAAAGAGTTTTGTGGTGAGGAACCTCTTTTGCCGGCGATTCCTCCGGAAGTATTCAAGGATATGGTAAAAAAAGCCCGGGATTATATTCATGCGGGGGATGTGATACAGGTCGTGCTTTCCCAGAGGTTTCAGAAAAAAAACGATGCCGATCCGATTCGTCTCTACAGGGCGCTACGCTATATAAACCCCTCTCCATACCTGTTTTATCTCGAAATTGATGACCTTGCGCTCATAGGATCATCGCCGGAGGTGATGGTGCGTCTAGTAGAGGGTGTCGCTGAACTCCGGCCCATTGCGGGAACCAGGAGGAGGGGCCGCAGTGAACAGGAGGACAGGAGCCTTGCAGATGAGCTGCTCCGGGATCCCAAGGAACGGTCGGAGCATGTAATGCTCGTGGACCTGGGAAGAAACGATCTTGGAAAGATCGCCCGGACCGGCAGTGTCCAGGTAACACAGCTCATGTCCGTGGAGCGCTATTCCCACGTCATGCACCTGGTATCTACGGTGAAAGCGCAACTTGCTCCTGGGAAAAACTGCTTTCATGTTCTAAAGGCAGCCTTCCCGGCTGGAACATTGACCGGGGCGCCGAAAATCAGGGCCATGGAAATAATAGAAGAGCTTGAAAGGACCAGGCGGGGACCATACGGCGGAGCTGTTGGCTACATCGCCTATACTGGCAATATGGATATGTGCATAACCATCCGCACCATCATGGTTAAGGGTGAGACGCTGTATATTCAAACCGGCGCTGGTATCGTTGCTGATTCTGATCCTTCCATGGAATACGAGGAAACCATTAACAAGGCCGCCGCAATGACGGAAGCACTTAAGCTTGCCGCTTCGGATTTCAGTGTTACGGGCCGTTGAAGGAGAAAACCAATGATCCTTATGATCGATAATTATGATTCCTTTACCTACAATCTTTTTCAATACGTGGCGCAACTCGAAGAGGAGGTTGCCGTTTT
>JAQUQY010000268.1 GCA_028715865.1 Syntrophales bacterium | reverse complement strand
CGGGACCATCGTGAATTGACCTGATATAATCAAGGATGGCGTAGCAGTCAAGCCGATAACTCCCGAAGGGAAGGTACATGTAGTCTACGGGAGCTTCGAGAATCTCCCAGCTTGTGGAGTAGTTTAGTGTTGGAATACTGTACCGCTGGATGATCGGCTTCGCCGCTATGCACTCGCCAGCCCCCCAGGTAGCTATCATGTGAACATTATCCCTCACGGCGAAACGCCTTAGGGCGGCAACTGCCTCCTGGACGCGATACATGGAATCCACGAGAATCATATCTATTTTTTGGCCGTCCACGCCGCCCTTTGTCTCGTTTACGTAGTTGAAATAATCCTGCTGACCCTTTGCGTGGAACTGCCCCCAGGTTGAAGCTGGGCCCGTAAGGTTGATCGCCGCTCCCACCCGGATTGTTTCCGCCAAAGCCGCGCCGGACATTGACATCGCCATCAGCAAAACTGCCGCCAAAAACAAAACTTTCTTCATGTTGCCTCCCTCCCGTTTTACCCTTTTAAAAAAAAAGGGCCTGGTTATAGTTTTGCTTTCCACGGCCCACAAAAAAGCCGCGGGAAGCATTCATTTGGGCTGCCCGCGGCTTATTAGAGTGTCAAATTCTACAAGACCGACCGGCAGACCTCCCCGCTAAAGCCGTAAAAGCTGAAAAAGTTAAAAGCCTTTGAGAGTGTTTTACTGTCGATGGTCAATTTCCTCACCAATCCTCGCTTCATGCCAGGCTCATACCCGATTAGGATGCGACCTGTCAAGCATAAATATTTCGGCTTCGGGCTGCGCTGCTCTCAAGGCGAGAGACGGCTCAGGACGAGGCCTATTTAAGGTGCCTGAAAAAAGGTACATCAGGCGTAATGACAAGTTTCGTCTGATCCTTCATGGTTTTCTTGTAGGCTTCCAGGCTTCTGAAATATGAGAAAAAGTCCGGGTCCTGCTGGTATGCATCGGCGTAGATCCTTATCGCCTCGGCGTCGCCTTCTCCGCGGAGAATTTCCGCCTGCCCGTAAGCTTCGGCCAAAATGACCGCCCTTTCCATGTCAGCCTGCGTGGTAATCTTCTTTGATTCCTCCTCGCCCTCGGAGCGATATTGCCGTGCTTCCCTTTCCCTCTCCGCTTTCATGCGCTCGAAAACATGTTTTTCGTTCTGCTCCGCGAGGTCGGCCCTCTTGATCCTTACGTCAATCACCTCTATGCCGTAAACCTTGGCTCTTTCCTCCGCTATTCTAGTGACTTCATGCATAATGGCGCTTCGCGTCGTGGATACTATATCGGAAAGATCGTGCAACCCCAGCTCAACCCGAAGCTGGGCGTAAACAATATCATCGAGGCGCGACTGAGCGCCTCGCTCATCCCTCACGGATCGGTAAAAAACAAGAGGATCATCTATTCTCCACTTCGTGAAATTGTCGACGACCAGGTTCTTCTTGTCCCGCGTCAGCACCTCCGTTGGGCTTGCATCGTAGAGTAGAATCCTGCTTTCAAAGTAAACCACTTCCTGGATGAAGGGTATCTTCAGGTGAAGTCCCGGCCCGTAGGCCTCGGGCCGGGGTTTGCCAAGCTGAATTACAATCGCCTGCTGTGTCTGGTCCACTGTGAAAAGGCTGAGCGAAATCAGAACTGCCAGGAGAAGGCCCGCTAAGGCTATGATGGGTCCCTTTATCTTCATGGCGCCCTCCTTTCCGTGCTTCCCGGTCCTGAGGAGGCGGGTTCCAGAGACAGGTGGGGCAAAAGATTTTTCCCGATGGATCCATCCACAATTATTTTTTCCATGCCCGGAAGAATGTCTTCCATCATTTCTATATAAAGGCGCTCTCTTGTCACCGCCGGGGCGCTCTTGTACTGGGCGAGAATCTGGGTAAATCGGCTCGCGTCGCCCCTGGCCCTGATAATGCGTGACTCCTTATAGCCGATGGCCTCGTTTACGATTTCAGAGGCCATGCCTTTAGCCCTGGGCAGCAGTTCATTCCGGTAACCATGGGCCTGGTTGATCATTCTGGCCCGGTCTTCCCTGGCGCTGGCCACGTCCCGGAAAGCCGCCATGACCGTAGCTGGTGGATGGACATCCTGCATTTCCACTGCCACTATCTGGATGCCAGACCGGTAAATGTCGAGAATGTCCTGCAAAATCCTGAGCGTGTCCTGTTGAACCTGGAACTTGCCTATGGTCAGTATGTCGTCGATATTGTTGTCGCCCACGACCTGGCGCATGGCCGCCTCGGCGGCGTCCTTCACCGTTTTTTCCTGGTGTGCCACGTTGAAAAGATAGTCCATGGGATCTTTGATCCGATACTGTACGATAAAGGTCAGGTCGACTATATTTTCAGCCCGGGTCAGCATGAGGCTTTCGCTTGGAATTCGCTGGCCCGTGGACCTGAAGCCGATTTCGACGCGGCGTACCGAGGTTACCGAGGGGGCTATAACGCTTTCAATGGGGGTGGGAAGGCGGTAATGAGGCCCCGGTGTCGTGGTCCTTACTGCCTTGCCGAACCGTTTCACCACCCCCACCTCGTCAGGCTTAACGAAATAAATACCCGAGAGAAGCCAGACTATGACAAGACCTCCAATTACATAAGGAATTACTCCATATTTTCCTCCCCCGAAGTAAGAGAGAGGGATGAATTTATTTATCTTTTCGAATAATTTTTTCAGGTCCGGC
>JAQUQY010000267.1 GCA_028715865.1 Syntrophales bacterium | reverse complement strand
GGGCGGTATTCAAGGCGCTTCTGGAGGTTTCCAATATCGTTGGTCAATTTCAGGATGATGGTATCGGAGCGCCTTCTTTCTTCAGCAGCGGCGGCTCTCTCTTCGGCGTGTTGCCGGATCAGGGCATCCATCGTTTCTTTCAACCCGACGATGAGACTTTCAAGATTTTGACTACTCTTGACTCCCTCGACCGGATCAGGCTTTCCAAGGCAGTTTTTCAAGATTTTGAATCCGTCTTGATTGAGGTATTGCTTGCCATTCTCCCGAATCAAATTCCCTTCAAGGTCTTGTCTAAATTTTGACAAATAGTTGTAAACCGTTTGATTCGAGACCCCGAGAGTTTGCGCTATCTGACTGACTTTGAGCTTTTCCATGGCCGATCAAATCCTTTTCAAAAACTTGAACAGATTTTGACAACCATCGGCAAAATACCATGGATCATTTACCGATGCCGACTCTCGAGCCCCAACAACTAGGCCTGGGCCTTTTCCCTGGCTTTTGGCGGCAGCCGTGAGTACCAACCCAAGCTAAATTCTTCTCTCTTCCCAGCGCCTTCCGATGCTGTCCAAGAGCCTCTCCGGGTTTCGTGCGTATTGGCGCCTCCTTGCCTCCGGCCCTCTGACTTCCCTTTGCCGGATTCGGGCGGCTTTGTATTCCTGTTTGGAATACTGCATCAGAAGAGCCTCCCTTTCCTCCCTGGGCGCCATTTCATGGAAGGCCACCGTAAAGAGGAAGAACGAACCGCCCGTGGAGCCTGGTCCCACCGCCGTGGATTTCCGACCACCACAGGCACGAAGAAGCCGCTTTCCCTTTCCGAAAACGCCCTCGACGCTGTTGGATGTTTGCGGGATCCTGGGGTCATCGTAGCAATGAAAGAGGCCAGGCCAGTAGCTTTTCGTGACCTTCTTGGCGTGTTCGACGAAACGACGAAGGTAGGTTCCCGGCCCCCGAGTAGGTGCCAGTATCAGTTGGGTGTTCAGAAAGGAAGAGAGCCTTTTCTTGATGGTGCTCCCCCCTTTGGGTGGCTTTTTCGGCCACAGAATGTCCCTGATTCCGATCAGAACGATCATGCACATGGTCAACCGGCCCGCAAGCCGACACGCTTCCGAAGAGGGCTGGAGGATTGTTTGCAATCTTTTGAGCAACGACCAATGCCCCCTTTTTTGCGGCCCGCTCTGGAAACCGCCTCCTGGACTCGCTTGAGTTCCTTATGTCGCTTTATCGGGGAGGGTTCAGTCGTGGGCCTTCCGTGGATGCGAGCTGCCGCCCGGGCTGCCTCACAAAATTCCAATGCCGTAGACAGATCGGGTGGAACAGGCTTTCCATCTTTCTGGGCCTTGGTTGCCAGCCGAACCAGGTCCCGTTGGAACTCGCGAAGGTGTTCCTCCCTCTTCCGCACGTCCTCTCCCAGTGAGGCCAGATCTGGCTCCATGGCCGTGGCGACGTTCCCCAGATAATGTCGCTGACAGAACTGATGGGGAACACCTGGCAGCGCCTCGGCAATTGCAGGAGCCAAACCTGTTTCCTTGTCGGAAACGACCCCGATGATGGGAAGCCCGAGGGTCGTCAGTTGCCTGATGAAGGGCACCAATTCGATCTTCCCGCGGACGACGGTTTCCTGCCCGAACAGGGGGACACCCGACAGCCCGTCGATGATCAGATAGACCACCGCCTCGCCGGAACCATAGTGGACGGCATCTATGATTGGCAAAAGGAAACCCCGGGCGGCAAGTTTCTCGAAAACAGCGTTTTGGGAGGATGTGACGCTGGATGCCACAAGGGCTTCATACTTTCGGCTTTGATACTGGACGCCCATTTCGCTGATCGGAAGGCCCCGTTCCTTGAGGGTCGCATGGATTCGAGGAAAGCCAAGGTGCTGATGAAAACGGAGGTGTCCAACTTCGAGGATGACATCAAGCCCGAGTTTGTCATGGGGAAGAGCAATACGGGACTCTTCGGTGCTCCGAAAGCGAAGATGGGGCTGAGGGCATGTCGGAGAGGGGCACTTCTTATCTCGCATGATAAGGGAAAGATCCTCGGGAATGGTTCTGATCGCACGATCGCGATGCTGGCTTATCTGAAGGTGGGTGTGGCAAAAGGGGCAATTCTCATCGGGGGCGGTAAGGACAACTCGCCGGGGAACGCGGGTAGGAAGATTCATCGCTCGACAACCTCCGGAAAGATCAATGTCCCTCCAGTAAACCACTCCCCAGTTCACATGTACAGCCCAACGACCAAGTTTTTAGCATCTTCTGTTGCTCACGGCGGCAGCCGTCACGCTCACGGGCGGGCGGGTGTATCTTTCCTCCGGGCACTGAAAAGGGGGCCTTTCGAGGAATGAAGCGGGTTTCACCCTTGTCCTGATAATCTTTTTTATGTAAACAGGTTCGGCTTTTTTCTCTCCAGAAGCCGTTTTCCCGTTTTTGGTTCCTCAGAGGGCACTGTACGGAGGGGGAATATCCTCCCGAGGAAACCCCCGTTTTTTCGTCTTTGGCGTGCCCCAGGATCGACGACAACCCCCCGGGTAGGGTTCGGGGGTCCTGGGGTGTTTTTCGTGGTTCTTGTCTCTTCGAAAAAAACAACAAACAACCCTTTCCAAATTTTGCCAATCTCGAAGGCTGGTTTTGGAATCCTAAGTTTGAGTGACCACTTGTCGTAAGTCTTTCTTAAGTCTCTCTAAAAACTCTCCTCTAAAA
>JAQUQY010000266.1 GCA_028715865.1 Syntrophales bacterium | reverse complement strand
CGGTGTCGCCCGCCGCCATCAGGATGAACGATATCCTGCCACCATCAGCCGCCTTGAGGTGCTCTAGTACGTCGAAGACGAATACTTCACCCTCACCGAAGTTCATGCCGAATTGGCTGAAGTCAAAATCGTCGCCATCTGACATCGTGATCATAATCGAGAGCATGTTCAATGCCAGGGCCGTCGCGCTCGAATTTTCAGACCATTCAGACGTTATCGGCATGAGGAATAATCCGGCCACATCGTCGCCGACCTTCTCGATCGATTCAGCCTTCAAAACGAGAATTGCGACGTCGTCTTCTTGTATCTCGATATCAGATATATCGAACTGGATCATCACCATTCCTGGAAATTCGTCCCCATTGTACCGATTGCCCATAAGGTACTCGCAGACGAGGTGGTCGTCGTTGTATACCATCGCCTCCGTCAAGTCCACATATAAATCCTCGACGACGGGCACGATGATCATCGGGCAGGCGGCTGACATGGGCCCTTCGGGCGTGACGACGAATTCCACCTCCGGCGAAAGCTCAGCGGTGGCCGTCTCATTCGCAGAATCGACAACATTTGCTGAAGCGATCTCGTCGATCATATCCTCCGCCAGGGCAGCCTCTGCGAGATTGCCCTCCTGCGCTGATGCCAAAAAGAGAGCAGCACATACCGAAATGACTATCACAAGATAGGAAATATATTTGTTTGACATATAGCTCCATGCCTCCAAACTAATATTGCCGGATCATTCCATGAATATATACTTGTTCATAGACAGATAACGTGTTGAATTACCACACATAATAAGCAAGCACCAGCCAATTTTAGCATTACATCGACCTGATAGACGTGAAAAAACCATCTTTCTTCGCTTCGTTGAGATTTGCCCATCATAAAATAGAAAAATCATGGATGTTAGTAGATGAAAACGATGGAAAATATCCTATTTATTTCGAGGATCGCCTGACGGACGTTTTTCCAGCGTTTTCAGAAATCAGAACGCCCTGCTTTTCCGGCGCAGCCCATTAAAACAAGTAAACTTAAATAGAAACAAGTGCACCATATCAAACGTGTTTTGATCATCGCCCGTTGACGCCTCTGCCGTAAAATAAGTTATCATTAATTTAAGAAATGATGTTAACTAGTTCATAATTTTAAGTTTAATTCAGAATTAGAAAGAAATATATAGCAACAAATGTCATGGCATTGCTAGATAATAGCAGTAAATTTAGAGAAGGGATGGAAATGAGAGGTGTAGGGACGATTACAAGAATCTGGACGGCACTCCTGGTGATGCTGGTGGTCTCGGGCCCAGCTTGGGCCGGCAACCCGGAGGGGTATTATCTAAAGAACGAGCAGATTTTGGAGCAGGACGTGGAGGGCGCTGGTTTTGCCATGGTTTATCAGAAGGTGAACACCGAGTCACTCCAGCTCAAAAACTACATGCACGGTAGCGGAACCATGGATCTGGGGGTATTATTAGCATCGAACCAGAGCAGCATAAGTGGATACGTTCAAGATCGGGATACACTCGTTTATGGGGAGTATAAGTCCGTCCACGCGGGAAACATCTCCTTCGTAGAGGAGAACGAGATGGTTTACACTCCAATGGCCATGGTCTACGGGACGGGATACTACGCCGAAAACCCGATCGTCTACGATTCAAAGCTGAAGGAGAGGACCGAGGCCAAGAACTACGATGGCGGCTTATGCGGGGATGAGGTATCCATGGTCCACCAGATCGAGTATGCTTCGGCTTTCACCAAGGACATCGGCGTCAGCCTCGAAAACCAGCAGAAATGGCCTCCAAAGGGCTACTATAGCAGCTCAACCAAATATGGGTCCAGCAGCACCCGCATGAAGATCGAGGAAGATGTGACTGAAGGTTCTGTACACGTCGGTCAGATCCTGGCCAAATCGGGCATTAATGAGGAGAAGGGCTATAATGCGTGGAAGACCCCACTCATAGAGATAGACGAGAACTACGCGGGCACCTTCAAGATTACCAAGGACATGGAGATCTGCACCACCTGCAAGGGATCCGGCACGAGAAAGGACTGGCTCTCCTGCTGCTTCGGCGGCTACGACGAAATGGACGACTTGGATAAGCTCTGGGGCGAATAGGAGGTCTTCGGTTGCACCTGCCGGGACGTCGCCTGGGGCGACTCCTGGGAAGACAAATCTAAGGCCCAATACTGCACAAATTGTGAATAAGGAACATCACGATGGTATTTGAGAGGCGCTTGTCGCCATAAGGGCCAAGCGCCGCTCCCTCCAACTTATTTTAATTCGAATGCTCAAGAGCCGACGGGCAGAAATCCGATCTCCTCTACGATGGACTGTCCCCCCTCGCCGAGAAGGAAGTCTATGAAGGCTTGCTCACCCTCGTCAGGCTCGTTCCAGGTCATCACGTAAAGGGGACGGGAGAGAGGATAAGTCACCCACCTTATGCTCTCGGTGGTGGGAAAGACCCCCTCGTAGGCAACAGCACTCAGGTTTCCGTCCTGAACGTAGTTGAAGCCGAGATAGCCGATCGCGTTTGCCTTATCGCTCTTGATTATGGCCGTCTTCATCTCGGCATTGTTCTGGGTGTAGGTGTCAGCACCCAGGGTCTCCGTCTTCAGGTCGCCCATCACCATCTCGTTGAAGAGGTCGCCGGTTCCTGATCCCACCATCCGCGCCACGGCGTAGATCTTCCTGTCGGGACCGCCAAGCTCCTTCCAGTTAGTCACGTTC
>JAQUQY010000265.1 GCA_028715865.1 Syntrophales bacterium | reverse complement strand
ATATTCAAGAGCAAGAGGGCGAGCCCATAACTGATGACAGTCGATTTGAAATCGACCCATCTTAAACCCCTCGACTTATAGTCGAGGGTATTTAGATGGGTCTTATTACCACTTCTTCGTAACCCGGAGTGTTGCTTGCCAAAACTACGGAAGGGGTCTCTCCAACGCGTCCTGTCTGATCGAAGGCAATTTTCAGGGCGGTCTGCGTGGCCATGGCTGGGTCTTCACCAATATCGGCCATGCCGGTGCCGTAAGCTCCTTCCGGATCGCTGATGCCGAGTAGACCCATGCCAATGCCGTTTTCCGTGTGGAAACCGTTCTCGGTCATTACGCCAAGACAGGACGTACCACCCTGCATCGGCACATCAGGCGCCAGTTCGTTAAGACGGTGGAGCAAGGCGTAACTGTCGTAAGGACAAGAACTATGAACCAGGATAATATGTGGCTTGCCTGCCAGTTTTTCTATGAGTGAATTATAGGCTTCAGTCGCGGCCCTGACGGAATCGGGATTTGTAGACCAGGAAGTTGCAATTTTCATAAAGAACCTCCTTTCATAGCAGACCGATATTAGCTGGTACGGTTTTTGAGAACGCGAGTATGATGATCTCAATATATGGCAAGGACCTCTTTCGTGTCAAAAAAAATTGTGCAGCAACCGGACTGGCGACTTTTTGATCCGGCTGTCTGTTAAATAGCCTCACGGCGCCCTTTGCATGACGGAATCTACGAAATCAGCCGAAGAGCGGGAAGCCCCAAGAGTTTCTTTTTAATGCGCGAAAAACCCCCTTTCAGATGAACTGTATTGGTAGAATTATTCGCGTTTTCCACATATTGGCCGCGATCATACTGGCGCGCTTCCCTTTCAGGGCTCCTCTCTTCCGGAGGCTTCATGGACTTTTTTTAGCTTCAGGATCAAAACCGTAAAAAGAGTGCCCAACTGATCCTGCTTTTCTTCTGTGTCATCCCGGCGGTCCTGGTGGTGATCATCGGCGGAAGCCTACTTAAAGTTGACGCGCTGCGGCGGGGCGGCCCCTATGTGGCCGAAAGCCTCGGGGGCGGATATTTTTTCCCTTGGGCCATGGTGTTTCGATCGTCAAGGAATGAGCATACAGGCCGACGCGACACCGAAGAGGTACGGTCAGACAAACCCTGCGAAGACAGGAATCAGGGTCACATGCATCCGAAGTCATCGAGACAGCTTATTCAACGCCTGCGTGGCGAAGTGCAGCTGAAGAAATTGCCAAAATGACTTAAATTATGACATAATGAGCTATCCGCGTTCATTCCAGTCATGGTTTATCGCAACGAGGGGGAATGTATGGCCGATCCATCAAATACCAACCAAGAGCTGACAACAGAAATAGCGGCATTGAAAGAGAAAATCCGGAAGCTGGAAGCAGAAAAATCAAGGCGCGATTGGGAGCACGTACAGTTGCGACTCATGTTTGATGCCGAAGGAGAGCAGATGGACAGTGCTCATGTTAGCCGTGATATTAATGAGTTAAAGCGGGCGGAAGAGGCCCTTCGGGAAACACAGCAGAGGCTTTTGAACATCATCGAGTTCCTGCCTGACGCAACCTTTGTCATCGACAGGGAGGGCAGGGTGACCGCCTGGAACCGTGCCATGGAAATCATGACCGGGGTGAAAGCATCGGAAATGTTGGGCAAGGGGGATTATGAGTACTCTCTTCCTTTCTACGGAGATAGAAGGCCCATTCTCATCGACCTTGCCTTAAATGCCAATACGGAAATGGAGAAGCAATACAATGCCATCAAGAGAATGGGGGACATCCTTTTCGGGGAGGCATACACCCCGAAATTAGCCAGTGGCAATGTTCATCTTTCGGCGACGGCTTCGGTACTCCGTGATTCCAGGGGCGCCATCGTGGGTGCTATCGAATGCATCAGGGATAACACTGACCACAAGCGGGGCGAAGAGGCTCGTCGTGAAAGCGAAAGGAGGCTGGCTGATATAATTAATTTTCTTCCCGACGCCACTCTTGCCGTGGATCGTCACGGCCTAATTATTGCCTGGAACAGGGCCATCGAGGAGATGACGGGCTACACAACGGAGATGATGCTTGGCAAGGGCGACTATGAATACGCGATACCCTTTTACGGAGAGAAGCGCCCCATACTAGTGGATTTCATATCATCGTGGGATGATGATGTTGCCAGGATGTATTCATTCATAAAAAAGGATGGCGACACTCTCTATACGGAAACGGAAGTACCTCGAGTGCGTGGTCAGAAAAGGATCCTCTGGGGCAAGGCGAGCCCTCTTCGGGATGAGCATGGCAATTATGCCGGCGCTATCGAGTCCATTCGCGATATCACGGAGCGCAAACATATGGAGGAGGAATTGCTGCGGGTGAACCGGATTCAGTCCCTGATACTGGATAACGGTATAGTGGGTATTTCATTGGTTCGCAACCGCGTTTTCGAATGGGTTAACCCACGGCTTCCCGAAATGCTTGGCCTGCCTTTGGACCAGGTTCAAGGCTGCGGTACCCGCATCCTCTATCTCTCGGACGAAGTTTATGAAAAAAGGGGGCGCGAGGCCTATTCGGCATTGAGCAAGGGGGAATGGTTCGACCTTGATCTTACGATGCAGCGTGCCGATGGAAGCACATTTATGGGGCGGCTTCTTGGAAAAGCCCTTAATCCAGATCTACCCCAGGAAGGATCCATATGGATATTCGAGGATGTGACTGACCGCAGGCACGCCG
>JAQUQY010000264.1 GCA_028715865.1 Syntrophales bacterium | reverse complement strand
ATGGTGGCGTTCCCTTGGCGTCGACTGCCTGTACGGCGACATGGCCGACCCGGAAATGATCGCCCAGTTGCCCCTGGATAAGACCCGCTGGGTGGTGAGCACCGTTCGAAGCGGTGAGCTGAGCATGGCACTTTTAAACATCCTGAAAAACAAGGGATATGCCGGGAAGGTGGCGTTAACGGCTGCCAGCGAACAGGAAGCCGAACAGTACCAGAAGGCGGGAGCCCAAGTGGTGTTCCGTCCCTTCAGGGACGCGGCGGAGCAGGCGGCTGATTCCCTCACAGACGCCATGGAGGTTCTGCCCGATGACAGCGATCTGCCCATATCCTTCAGGGAAATACGAATCGCTTCGGGATCGGTCGTTGCCGGCGAAACCCTCCGCAACATCCCCCTCAGGTCGGAAACCAGCGTCTCGATTATCGCTGTCAGCCGCGCCGGCAAAGCTTTTTTCGTCCCCGATCCCGATTTTCAGATCTATCCGGGTGATCGCTTGATCGTAGTCGGACTTCCCACTGAGCTTAAGGAAGCAGAGGCCTTGCTGAGCAAGCGGGATGAAGAACAGCTCTACGACGATCCGCTTGACCATTTCGAGCTGGAGGAAGTTTCGCTGGGTGCCGATTCCGGCATGAAAGGCCGGACCCTGGCGGATGCCAGGTTCCGCCAGCTTTATTCCGTAACAGTTGTAGGCATCAGGCGAGAGAAAGAACAGATTATCGCCCCCGGACCACAGGAACGGCTCCAGCCCGGAGATCACTTGCTGGTTATAGGATCGACGAAGGACATAGAATCTTTGAAAAAAAGAGAACCCCTGTAGAAAACCAGGTTGTATTTTCAATCAAGTGTAACGACCTTGATTGAAAAGAAATCGTTATTAATATAACCACCGATACAAACTTCAGGAGGAAACGAACCAGATGAAGCGCGTCATGCTATTCCTTATAACCAATATCGCCATACTGGCGGTCCTTTTTGTTGTTCTCAGCCTGCTGGGCGTCAACACTATTCTTGACGAGCAGGGCATCGGTCTCGACATGACCAATCTTCTCATATTCGCTGCCGTGTTCGGCTTCGGAGGATCCTTCATCTCCCTGGCAATGTCAAAGTGGATGGCCAAGAGGCTTACTGGAGCACAGGTAATCGAGTCGCCCCGCAATGAGCTTGAGGCATGGCTCGTTAACACAGTCAAACGGCAGGCATCAGCGGCCGGCATCGGCATGCCTGAAGTCGCTATTTACGAAGCTCCTGATCCAAACGCCTTTGCCACCGGAGCGAGACGTGACAGCGCTCTGGTTGCGGTCAGCACCGGCCTTCTCCGCTCGATGAAGCGTGACGAAGTTGAAGCCGTCCTGGCCCATGAAATCAGCCATGTGGCCAACGGGGACATGATCACGCTGGCGCTTATACAGGGCGTGGTCAACACGTTTGTCATAGTCCTGTCAAGGGTGGCCGGACACTTCGTTGACCGCGTTATTTTGAAAAACGAAAGGGGACACGGCATAGGCTTCTTTGTTGCCACCATAATCGCCCAGATCGTGTTCGGTGTCCTGGCCAGCATTATCGTAATGTGGTTCAGCCGTCAACGTGAGTTCAGGGCAGACGCCGGGTCAGCTTCAATCGAAGGCCGCAGTAAAATGATAGCGGCACTTAAACGACTTCAGCAATCCGTGGCACAGCCCCATCTGCCTGACCAGATGGCGGCCTTCGGCATATCCGGATCCCGATCTTCCGGAATTAAGAGGCTTTTCATGACCCATCCGCCCCTGGAAGAACGCATCGCGGCGCTGGAGGCGGAAGGGCGTGGCCTTAAGTAAATCAGACTGGCAAACGCACATTCGGAAATTCTGAAAAAGTATTTGAAAAATTAGCCAGTACTGTTAACATGCCGTCAAATTTATCGGGGGCTTAGGCATGAAAGCGGTAATCCAGCGGATTCACAGGGCTACGGCGACCGTTGAGGGGGCCTGCGTCGGATCCGCCGGGACGGGCCTGCTCGTGTTTCTCGGAATCGGCAAGAATGACGGGACTGCCGAAGCGGATCTTGTCTGCGAAAAGATAATCAACCTTAGAATCTTCGAAGATGACGCCGGAAAAATGAATCTCTCGCTTCTGGATATTTCCGGTGATATGTTAATAATTTCTCAATTCACTCTCTTCGCTGATTCGAGCAGGGGGAGAAGGCCTTCTTTCACCGATGCCTGCGAGCCGGATAAGGCCGGGCAGCTTTATGATTATTTTGTAAGTCTCGCTCGAAGACGTGTGGCTAACGTGGCAACCGGCTCCTTTCAGAAAATGATGGATATTGAGCTTGTCAACCATGGACCGGTGACCATACTTCTTGACACTGAGGTCATGAACAAAAGGAAAGCCAAAAATGACACAAAATAAAAACAGCGTAAGCGGGTCTGCCAAAGATATACATATAGACAAGGACGGCATATGGTACTACCGTGGAGCCGAAATGTTCCGCAAGGAAATCCTGAAGCTTTTTTTTGAAGCTCTGGGATACGACAAACAGAGCGGATACTATGTTGAAATGAAGGGTGAGCGTAACTATATTGAGGTCGAAGACACACCCTTTGTGGTAATGTCGGTAACGGCAAAAACATCAGGATCTGTTGTAGAAGAAATTGAAATTCTCCTTAATGATGAAAAGAGGGAAGGTCTGGATCCTGAAACACTGCGAGTTGGCTTTGACAATGTTCTCTACTGTTCAGTGAAGAGCGGCTCCT
>JAQUQY010000263.1 GCA_028715865.1 Syntrophales bacterium | reverse complement strand
AAGCGGGTCTTGGATTGGTACCACTTTTTCCTTAAACCGTCGATTACGCTACGCCGCGGAGAAATTATTGAATGCGATCAAAGGATCCTTAAAAGGGTTTCCGCTTCTTTAATGTAACTTAAAACATGTCGGTATTTCAGGATTCCCGGCTTCTTGACCCGGAGAGATGCCGTCAAATGATTTCAGGGTGATTGTCATGACATTAAAAGTTTACAATACTTTGACAAGGAGCAAAGAAGAGTTTGTTCCACTGGAAGAGGGCAAGGCAGGTATCTACGTGTGCGGCGTTACCGTATACGATATCTGTCACATTGGTCACGCCCGTTCCGCCATAGTCTTTGATATCATCTATCGATATCTCAAGTATCGCGGTTACTCCACCACGTACGTAAAAAATTTTACCGATGTGGATGACAAAATCATCGAAAGGGCCAACGCCGAAGGTGTTGACACTGATACAATATCTGACACGTATATCCGGCTGCATAACGAAGATATGGATGCGCTGGGTGTAGCCCGTCCCACTGTAGCGCCCCGAGCCACCGAAAACATCAAGGGAATGATACGAATGGTAGAGCGGCTTATGGAAAAGGGGTTGGCCTATACCGTCGATGGCGATGTTTACTATTCCGTCGAAGGTTTTGAAGGATATGGTAAGCTTTCGGGAAGAAGCCTGAACGAAATGATGGCTGGTGCCCGCGTTGACATTGATGAAAAGAAGAGAAATCCCTATGACTTTGTACTGTGGAAAGCAGCCAAGAAGGGAGAGCCCTGGTGGGATAGTCCCTGGGGGAGAGGGCGGCCCGGATGGCATATCGAATGCTCTGTTATGAGCCAGCGGCATTTGGGCGAGACCTTCGATATACATGGAGGGGGTGAGGACCTGGTTTTTCCGCATCACGAAAATGAGATCGCCCAGTCAGAGGGAGCTTCGGGGAAGCCTTTCGCCAGGTATTGGATTCATAACGGGTTTGTAAAGATCAACAGCGAAAAAATGTCAAAATCTTTGGGAAACTTCTTTTCCATCAAGGATGTTCTGGCAAAGTACCACCCTGAAGTGGTGCGTCTCTTCATGCTCCAGAATCACTACCGCAGTGTTGTGGATTTTTCTGATGAAGGCCTAAAAGAGGCCAGGGCTGCCATGGAACGCATCTACACGACGCTCCTTTCCCTCAAGGAAGCCTTGTCCGTCGATGAAGACTTCGAGAAAATTTCCGAAAAGGATTTGTCCGGAGAGGACCATGAATTTTTCAAAAAAATATCACTCCTGCCCGATCGTTTCAAAGAAGCTATGGATGATGATTTCAATACGGCCCGGGCCATCGGCTACATTTTTGAGTCCCTCAGGCTGCTCAACTCATACCTTGACGGCAGCAAGTCGAAAAGAACTCCGGAATCCCTCTTCGTTCTGGATGCGGCAAGATTTTATTTGAAGGAACCGGGGAAAGTCCTTGGTCTTTTTCTGGAAGATCCGGGTGAGTACTTCAGGTCTGACAGGGATCGTGAACTGGGTAAACGCAATATTGACAAGGAGGAGATCGAAACCCTTCTGGAAGAACGGGCTCAGGCTCGAGGTGACAGGGACTGGGCCAGGGCTGACCAGATTAGGGACACGCTTCAATCCAGGGGAATCATTCTGAAGGACGGTCCGGACGGTACAACCTGGTCTATCCAGTAGTGCGTTTCCGGAACTGATGCCTCTTTTTCATTCGTAAATCAGTTCATCCTCGGCCCCGGCCTCCTCGGCGTCGGCCTCATAATCGCGTATATTTTTCTGAGCCTTTTCCGAAAGGTACTCCCGGTACCACTCGTGAGCTGTTATCATTGACATGACCTCGCTTGTTCCGGTCCATATTGAGGCGAGACGAATGTCCCTGTGAATCCGTTCAATGGGGAGGATGTTGGTGTAGCCAATGCCGCCAACCACCTGCATGGCGTTGTGAACAACCTTCTGACAGGATTCAGTGATAAACTTCTTGCTCTGCGATACCATCCGCCTTATCCGGTGCATGGGAACCTTTTCGTCAACGGCCCTTGCTGTGCAGTAGGCCATGGAGCGTGAAGCGTCGAGAAGCATGGCAGCCTCAGCGATCTGGAAACTTACGCCCTGGAACTGGGCAATTACCTGTCCAAAGGCTTTGCGCCGCGATGTGTAATTCGTGGCGATTTCTAGCGCCGGTCGAGCGGCTCCTATAGTCATGGCTGCTGTTCCCAGCCTTTCAGGAATCATCATGGTGTTAAAAACATCGTAGCCTCCGTTAAGCCGGCCCAGCACATTTTCCCTGGGCACCTTAACTTCATTGAAAACAATGCGTGCTGTTCCGCCTCCCCTGCATCCCATGAGTCCATACTGGTATTTTGTTTCCACACCCGGGCGCCGATCCACGATAAAGGCGGTGATGGAATCCTGGGGTTTCGCAGTGGGAGCTGTGTCGGTCCGGGCGTAAACGAGAAAAAAATCGGCTCCTTCGCCGCCCACGATAAAACGTTTCTGTCCTCTCAGGACAAAATGATCGCCCATGTCTTCGGCGAAGGTGACGGCGCCGAAAAAATCAGATCCTCCCCTGGGTTCAGTCAGGCATTCGGCGGCAAAACGTTCACCCACCAAGAGCGGTTTAACGTAGCGTTCTTTCTGTTCCTCCGTTCCATGAAGTATGATGGCATCGCAGACCAGTTCAGCACCCACGCCGAATACGCAGGCAAATTCATACCCCAGCGTGCCTACCTCTTC
>JAQUQY010000262.1 GCA_028715865.1 Syntrophales bacterium | reverse complement strand
CGGGATCGGACTCGGACGGCTGGTTATCTGGTCTGTTTGGTTGTTTGGTCGGGGGGGTTGTCGGTTTGAAGGAATTGTTTGAGTATGATGAAATTTTTTTCCCGGTAGTAGCTGCGTTGTTCCGGCGTTAGCAATGATCCCAGTTTTACGTTGTAATCCAGGGGGGTCAGGGCTTCTATGACAGTTTCTATTTTCTTCGCGGTTTCTCCAGGCAAATCCACTGTGACGCCGCGTTTGACGAGGAATTCCAGGTCATAGGCATCCCGTATCTCGCCTCTATCGAGAAAGGCAGCAATTTTCGATGTCATCATCTCCGAAAGTGAAACGGTCCGCAGGAGGATCTGTGTCGTGGAATGGGGGCTATAGGCTATCGCTTGGTCCGTCTCGGCTGTATCCCCGTCTTTGCGGATTTCGATCTTCAGGCTTCTGGGATACTGGGAAGATCCGAGTTCCAGCACCAGGGTGTGGAATCTTTCCTTTGCGTCTCGAATGTCATAGAAAGAGCCCAGGTGACGGATCAGTCGGTCAAACCACTGAGTAATTTCCCGCTCCTTCTCCTCATTGCCTACAATCGGAAGCATCCGAAAATCAAGGCCAACGGAGTAGCGATCCAGTCCGTGACAGAGACGCAACATGGTTCCACCGAAAAAAACAAGTTTTTCCAAAAAACGCCCGCTGTTCATCCGGTCAAGAACTTCAAGCTCAAACTGCTCCTGCTTTATCAAATCCTGCATCGCAACCCCGCCTTACGTAAAAACAAAGACTTACAACATCCGGCGAACCAGCCGACAGGTTCGGTCCGGGAAGCGTTCCATCATCGATTCCAGGTTTTCCCTGTCGAGACGGTCCCTGTCCAGAGCGCTCCAGTCCGGCGAATACCGGCCATAGGCCGCCAGGTGACAAGCATCGAGAAAGGCTTTCTCCTTCGAAGCAATAAAAAATGACCCAACCTTAGAAAATCCGAAGTAATATTCCCTTTTCAGCCTGAAGTAAGAAAAAGTTGCCCCTCCACCGTCATAGCGGATCGACCGCTTCAGGGCCGCACTTTCGTACCAGCCCTTGAGTACCTGGGTTGAAACACCATGATAGGCAAGGGCGGAGGTAAAAGAGATATAGGACGGAACCTGAAGATAATTGGCAATAACAAAAAATTCCTTCTCATCAAGAAAGGGAAGGCGATCGGCAAGCACATAAAAATCCTTGCGCAACCGAAGAAAGGATCCCCGTTTAACCTGGCGGCTGCAAAAAACATGGGCCGTTTCCGCTGCCACACCAAAGAGAGCAGCCACATCGCGAGACGTAAAAAACAAACGTTTTTTCAACCGCCGCCATGCATAATCATTCATAGCAAGGATACATCCCAAACATTTCTGTTAAGGATATATGTTTGCACGAAAAAAGCAACAAAAATGTTTGGGGCGGCGGTTTGGCGCAGGTTAGCATCAGGTTCGAAATGATCAGCCCTGTGCCAGCCATTGCCAAATCGGGATGTAATGCATGGTTATTCCCGAGATGGTTTCGTCTCCAGCGGCTTCTGTGGTGATTATGGTTGCGTTTTTTAAGCCGAATTCTTTGGCGGCGGCGAGGGCGCCTGTTATTTCTCGCGCTTTTGTATCGTCTCTGCTTATGTCGGTGGATACTTGCAGTATTTCAGTGACTGCCCTTCCCTGTTTTATCAGGAAGTCTACCTCGCGACCCTTTTTATCTTTCCAGTAATAGCATTCGGCGCCCCTTCGCCGCAGTTCGGTATATACGATATTTTCTACCGTTCTTCCCAGGTTTTCTGAAAACTTGAAGGCCATGGAGGAGGCAAGGGCGTGGTCGACACAGTAGGTTTTAGAGGGGTTGTACATTTGCCTTTTCAGTGAATAGTCAAACAACCCGAGAGCAAAGAAGAGAAAAACATCTTCAAAGTGGCCGACGTAATTTTTGACGGTGGTCATACTGTTGACTGATATGGCGGCTCGCAGCTTTTTGTAACTGGCCAGGCATGACAGGTTGGATGCCAGGTAGAGGGCCAGCTCTCTTATCTCCCGAACATTTCTGATGGCGTATCGTGTTATGACATCCCGGTAGATTATATCGCGAAAGTATTCCTGCAGGAGTGATGTGTCGCCGGTTTTGACAACTTCCGGAAACCCGCCTGTTACACAATTTCGGCGATTCGACTTCCAGGAAGGCTTCGTAGAGGGATTGATAGTCCTCAGGGGTAAACTGGGCAAACCGGTCGTCTTCGAAATTGAGGTAAAGAATATTGTTGCGGGAGACGCCTTCGTCAATCAGCTTGCCCATCAGCAGCCTCAGAAGGGTGGATTTTCCACACCTCCTGACGCCGGTAATGATGTGTATTTCTTTCTTGCCCAGTATGCCGCCGGCATGGGAAAGCATGTCCCGCATGATGTAGGCTTCGCCTGCAAGGGCTTTCTCCTTGTGTTCTATTATGAGTTCTGTGAGTTTTCGTTTTTCCATGGAACCGGCCATGCATTAATTATGTTTCATTGGCAATGTAGGCTAATGTTTATAATATGTCAATAGTATTGATACATGGTTGGCGGCGGCGGAGCCGCAGTCATCTGGCCTGTTTGGTCTATCTGGTCGGTCTGGTCTGTTTGGTCGGTTTGGTCGGTCTAAGTTATCCGGACTTCTGCCGACTGCCTTGTTTGCACTGTTTGCTCTTGACTTGGAGTGGCCATTTTCCTAATATCACTCGTATAACTATGAATTATACGACTGTCGAA
>JAQUQY010000261.1 GCA_028715865.1 Syntrophales bacterium | reverse complement strand
TTCAGAATTTGTCCATCTGCATCTGCATACCCAATACAGCCTTCTTGACGGAGCCTGCCGCATACCTGAAATACTGGCTATCGCCAAAAGTTACAAAATGGATTCTTTGGCCATAACCGATCATGGGAACATGTTCGGGGCAATCGAGTTTTACCTGGAAGCCCAGAAGGCCGGGATAAAACCGATCATCGGATGCGAAGTCTACGTTGCCCCGAAAAGCAGGTTGGACAAAAGCGGCAGCGGTATAGAAGAGGCCGCCAATCATCTGATCCTGCTGGCCAGAGACGAATCGGGGTATCAAAACCTGATGAAGCTGGTATCCATCGGTTATCTCGAAGGGTTCTACTACCGCCCGCGTATAGATAAAGAAATCCTCTCGCAGCATGCGCAAGGAATAATCGGGCTGTCTGCCTGCCTGAAAGGAGAAGTCCCCTGGCTTATCCAGCAGAAACGTTTCAACGACGCGCTGAAGGCCGCCGATACATTCCAGAGCATATTCGGGAAAGGGAACTTCTACCTCGAAATACAAGCTAACTCCATCCCCGAACAAAAGATAGTAAACGAAGGGCTGGTCAAGATCGCCAAAGAGCTGGACATGCCTCTAGTGGCAACCAATGACGTGCATTATCCCACAAAAGACAAGGCCGCCGCCCACGAAGCGCTGTTATGCATCCAAACGCAGACCACCCTCGAAGACCCCAAGCATATGCGTTTCCAGACGGATGAGTTTTATTTCCGTTCCCCGGAAGAGATGAAAACGACTTTTCGCGACTACCCCCAGGCCATAAAGAATACCCTTGAAATCGCGCAACGCTGCAACCTGGAACTTGATTTCAAACAACTGCACCTGCCTAAATACAACCCGCCGGAAGGTAAAGACAAGGAAGCGTACCTGCTCGAACTTTGCGAAAACGGGATGAAAAACAAGGGCCTGACGGACAACCCCGAAGCGCAATCCAGGCTCGGACACGAATTCAAGATCATTAAGGACATGGGGTTCATAAGTTACTTCCTTATCGTATGGGATTTCATCTCGCACGCCAAGGAGAAGGGGATACCCGTAGGGCCGGGGAGAGGCTCGGCGGCGGGAAGCCTGGTAAGTTTCCTGCTCGGGATCACAGATCTGAATCCCCTGAAATACGGGCTGCTCTTCGAAAGGTTCCTCAACCCCGAACGCATGAGCATGCCGGATATCGACATAGACTTCTGCTACGAACGAAGGCAGGAGGTAATCGATTACGTGACCCAGAAATACGGCAAGGAAAATGTCGCCCAGATCATCACTTTCGGAACGATGCAGGCGCGCGGCGTAATCAGGGACGTAGGCAGGGTCATGGCCATACCTTACGCGGACGTCGACCGTATCGCAAAGCTGGTCCCCGCGGAACTCGACATGACGCTGAAAAAAGCCATGGAGAGCGAGCCCGAACTGAACAACCTGTACAAGAACGACCCCGAAATAAATAAACTGATCAACATCGCGCTCTCCCTTGAAGGTCTGAACCGCCACGCTTCGGTGCACGCGGCGGGAGTAATCATTACGGATAAACCGCTGCAAAATTACATGCCGCTGTTTAAAACCGGAGACGATCAGATTACCACGGGCTACAGCATGGGGTTGCTGGAAAAAATCGGCCTGCTCAAGGTCGACTTCCTGGGGCTGAAAACCCTTACTGTGGTCGACGAAACCCTGAAACTGATCAAAAAAACACGTGGTATAGAACTTAAGGCAGACGAGCTCCCGCTGGACGACGCGAACACCTACAAACTCCTGGCCTCAAGCCATACGGTAGGGGTATTCCAGGTTGAAAGCTCGGGTATGCGCGACCTGCTCAAAAAGCTTATACCCGAACACTTCGAAGACCTGATCGCGCTCCTGGCGCTCTACCGGCCGGGCCCCATCGGTTCCGGCATGCTCGATGACTTCATGAAACGCAAGCATGGCCTCACCCCCATAAAATACGAACACCCAAAACTTGAGCCCATACTCAAAGAAACGTACGGGATCATGGTCTATCAGGAACAAATCATGCAGATCGCTTCCGCCCTGGCGGGTTTTTCTCTCGCCCAGGCGGATATACTGCGCAAGGCCATGGGCAAAAAAATACCCGAAGTCATGGAAAAGCAAAGGAGCAATTTTGTGCGCGGCTGCGTTAAAAACAGCATCAAAGAAGCCACCGCCACCAAAATCTTCGACCTCATCGAATACTTTTCCGGATACGGATTCAACAAATCGCATTCTACGGCATACGCCATCGTTTCCTACAATACCGCCTTCCTAAAGGCAAATTATCCGGTGGAATTTATGACCGCCCTGCTCACATCGGAACGCGACAATACAGACAAAATAGTCATGTATGTGAACGAAGCTCAACAGATGGGATTAAAGGTACTGCCCCCGGACATAAACGAAAGCGACGTACTGTTCAAAGTAGAAGACCCCACGAGCATCCGCTTCGGCCTGTTGGCGATAAAAAACGTGGGGAGGGGAGCCGCCGAATCGATTGTGGAAGCAAGGCAGAAGGCAAAGTTCAAATCCCTGGAAGACCTCTGTACAAGAATCGACCTGAGGCTGGCCAACCGCAAAGTCCTGGAGAGCCTGATAAAATGCGGGGCCCTGGACTGCCTGGGCGCGGCACGGGCAAGGATGTTCGCCAACCTGGAAACAATGCTGGAAAGGGCGCAGAAAATCCAAAAAGAAAAATCAAGCGGACAGCTCTCCTTCTTCGACCAGCCCGCTTCCGGTAACGGCTT
>JAQUQY010000260.1 GCA_028715865.1 Syntrophales bacterium | reverse complement strand
GGCTTTCTGTTGAGGCCGACCAGGACCGTGTGAAGACGGAACAGGTAAGCCTCAGCATTGGTGGCGATTTTGTTATATCATTCCAGGACTCAAGGGGCGGTGTTTTCGGTACCATCAGGAAAAGGCTGCTCAGCGGAAAGGGGCGGATCAGAAAAAAGGGAGCCGATTACCTTGCCTACGCCCTGCTAGATGCCATTGTGGATAATTATTTCATTATGCTGGAAAGGTTCGGCGAGCGCCTTGAAGAACTGGAGGAAGAACTGGCTAACAATCCCCGCCGTGAAACGCTTCAAGCGATTCACGAATTGCGACGTGAGAATATTTTTTTGAGAAAATCCACATGGCCACTTCGCGAGGTGATAAGTGGACTCGAACGAAGTGAATCGAATCTCCTTGGTGATGGTTTGGACCGGTATCTGAAGGATCTCTATGATCACACGATTCAGATCATTGACATTATTGAAACCAACCAGGATCTGGTCGCGGGTATGCTGGATCTCTACCTGTCGAGTGTGAGCAACAGGATGAACGAGGTCATGAAGGTACTGACCATCTTTGCCTCTATTTTTATTCCGCTTACTTTCATCGCAGGTGTTTACGGCATGAATTTCGAGTTTATGCCGGAACTGTCCTGGCGATGGTCCTACCCGGTTCTTTGGCTGATAATGATAACGGGCGCCCTGGGCATGCTTTTGTTTTTCAAGAAAAAGGGCTGGTTTTAGGCAGACTTCATGGAAAAATCAGTGGCTAACTGCATTTCGGGTAGCCTGAGCAACCATAGCCCCTTGAGCCGCTTTATTGAAAGTCTAAATGGTGTGTTGTTGGCTTTCAGTCAGGTAAGCGTCATAATTCAGTCTTCTTAAAAGTGAACCGCCTTATCCTGCCGGACCTTTGTCATCTTTGCCGAGTCATCAGAATGTGTAGCCGATGGAGAAGTGCCAGCGGCCTGCTCCTTCGCCTTCGCGGCGGTCGAGCTTGTGTCCGTAGAGGATCCCCATGGGACCGATTGGTGTGATGTAGCGTATCCCGGCTCCCAAGGAAGAGCGGAAGCTGTCGCTTCCAATATTTTCCAAGGTTCGACTCACGCTTCCCGTATCGCAGAATGTAGTCAGTTCCCAGTTGCGGCCCAGGTCGATTCTTGCCTCCAGGCTTCCGGCAAGGGAAAGGCGACCCCCAAGGGGGTTGCTGTCCTGGTCATAGCGAAGCATGTTTTCAGCGAATCCCCTGACGTTTGATATTCCGCCCAGGAACAGTAGCTGATCCTCGGGTATTGTTCCTGAAGGGCCGAAAGACTGCAGGAAAGCAGCCCTTCCCAACAACGCAAGAGTAAGCCGTGACAGGGGTGTTCGAAAGTACCGAAAGTCGAGTTCATATTTAAGAAAATCGTCAAAGGAATTTCTGATGCCCTTCGAAAAATCCACGGAAAACGATCCATACATTCCCTTTCGGGGTCGTATGAAAAAGTCGCGGGTATCGTAGCTGAAAGATGGCCCCACGACGAGTATGCTTCTTGAATTGTATAGTTCTTCCGAGCCTTCAGGAATGCCCCCTCCACGATCGAACAGCTTCTTCTGTTCAAAGCGTGCTCCGAGCTGTGAGCTCACGGAAGGAGCAAGTTTACGGGATAACTTGAGAGATGTTCCGTAAGTGTCGGTACCGAAAGTCTGGTTGAACAGTTCCAGCCTTTCCTGGTAAAGGCTCATGGTAGCCGACAGTGAGTAGCCAAGAAAACGGGGGTCCATCATGGCAGCCTCATTACGAAAACCGGTTTCACTCACTTCACTGCCTATCCACGCGCTCCTGTTTGTTCCGAACAGATTGCGATCACCGGCCTTGGCATCGGCGTAAAGCCCTCTTTGTGATTCATAGCCAAGTCCGGTTTCAACGTAATAGGGTTTTTTTTCGGCAACATCCACAAGAAGGGTGACTTCATCGGCCTTTTCTGAAAGTCCGATGGCCCTGAAACGTGCTGATTCCAGAATGTCGAGATTTCGCAGATTCCTCTCTCCCTGAAGGTACCTGGCAGGCGAGAAGGGGTCCCCTGGCCGCATTTCCAGGATTCGGCGGAAAACGCGTTCCCTGGTTTTAAAATTTCCTGAGAAATATACGTTACCCAGTGTTACGGAAGGCCCCTCGTAGGCCCTGTATTCAACGGAGACGGCGGAGCGGTCATCGCTGAAGGAAAGATGATCCCGGACCTGGACGTGAGGGCGACCTCCTTCGGAGATCATTGACGCCAGGGTTCGTTTGTCTGTTTCCAGGACGTGACTAAGCAGCGGCATGCCCTTACGCAGTTTCGTAAACTCACGGGCCTCCTCTTCAGTGAAGGACTGAAAACCGGTGAAGGAAACCGATGAGACCATGACCCGAGCACCTTCGGTTATTGCAATCGCGACATCAGCAACCTGCTGTTCCCCTTCTTGACGCCAGGTTATCTGTGTGTCCGCAGATGCGTTGAGAAAACCAAGGGCTATGTACGCGGAGGTAATGGTAAAGGAGGCGCTTTCCGCATGCTCAGCCAGCCAGGGCCTTCCTTCTCTGAACTCGGGCAGGCCGCCCCGGAGCCATCCCCTTACAGTTCTCTCATCGATTGTTTCGGCGCCTGTTATTCTGACAAATCCGATTCGGTGGCGCGCGCCCTCCTCTATGATAAACCTGAGAGAACGGACGTAAAGCCCGTCAGCCTCTGCTGTTTCTGACTCAGTGAGAATGCGGACATCGGGATATCCCCGGGAACGGTACCTGTTAATCATGTTGCGTAC
>JAQUQY010000259.1 GCA_028715865.1 Syntrophales bacterium | reverse complement strand
GGTGGTGGAAGATGTTCCAGACCACGCCCTTATGGTGGGCAACCCCTCGAAACAGGTGGGATGGATCTGCGAGTGTGGAGAAAAACTGCCCAAGAAACTAAGCTGCAAGGCCTGCGGGAAAATGTACGAGAAAGAGGGCAAGGGACTGAGGAAGATTTCCACCATGCCGCTGTTTGAGGCGTGAGAGGTACAATTTTCTCCCCCTGATTCCCTCACACGGGGGAGTGGAAAGACAGGAAGAGCGAGCCCTCTTCAAGAGGGGAGTACAAAGAGGTTTTTTATATGAAAAGCGTTTTGGTGACAGGCGCCGCCGGTTTTATCGGCTATCATCTGTGTGAACGGCTTCTCGGGGAAGGCGCCACGGTTGTAGGGGTGGACAACCTGAATCCCTACTATGAAGTTTCGCTGAAGGAAGCCCGCCTGGCCAGGCTTCGGCGGCACGACCGGTTTGAGTTCCATAAAGTGGACATTGCCGACCGGGATGCCATGGAGTGGCTTTTTGAAGGCCAAAAGGGTGATTTCATTGTGGTGGTCCACCTGGCGGCGCAGGCCGGGGTCCGCTACTCCATAAAGAACCCCCATGCCTACATCGACGGAAACATTAAGGGATTCATGAACATACTGGAGGGGTGCCGCCACAGGAAGGCGCCCCATCTTGTGTTCGCGTCGTCCAGTTCCGTCTACGGCGGAAACGCGATGATACCTTTTTCGGTGCACCATAATGTTGATCACCCTGTGAGCCTCTACGCGGCAACGAAAAAGGCCAATGAACTCATGGCCCACGCCTATGCCGACCTATACGGCATACCCTGCACGGGGCTTCGTTTTTTTACCGTCTACGGTCCCTGGGGGCGTCCCGATATGGCTCTTTTCCTCTTCACGAAGGCCATCCTGGAGGGTCTGCCCATCGACGTGTACAACCGCGGAAACATGCGCCGCGATTTTACATATATAGACGATATCATTGAGGGAGTTGTCCGCGTTATGGGCCGTGCGCCCCGGCCTGATCCCCGCTGGGATAAATTCAACCCCGACCCCGGAACCAGCTCTGCCCCCTACCGGGTCTATAATATCGGCAACAACCGTCCCGTAATGCTTACGGATTTCATCAAGGTGCTGGAAGACTGCCTGGGGCGGAAGGCCACAAAAAATCTCCTTCCCATGCAGCCCGGCGACGTGGCGGAGACATGCGCCGATGTGGACGACCTTATGCGGGACGTGGGATTCCGCCCTTCCACCACCATTGAGGAGGGCATACCACGGTTTGTTGACTGGTACAGGAAGTATTACGGTTAGGGGCTCCGCTTTTTTCCTCCCCGCATATTTACTTCGCGCGTCAAATACTTGTCTGTGAAAAATGGAAGGCGCCTGATTTTTGGACAGTTTTTTGACATGGCCAATTCTTTTTATTTCTTGCATTTGAGGGGACAATGTTCTAACAGTGCTCCCTCTTGTAATCATGATTGTTTGTATTATCAGCATCATGGATGACGTCGGCGGGCTGAGTTTGCCGCGGTGGCGGCAAAAGGCCAAAAAAGGCACGATTCTTGTATGAATTCCTATAGATGAACCGTGCCGGGCTCTGCCCTGTGGCGGTTGACAATTGTAGCCGCACTTACTATATTGGTACTTAGCGCGCGAGAGTGGCGGAACTGGAAGACGCACTGGACTTAGGATCCAGCCCGCTTTTGCGGATAGGGGTTCAACTCCCCTCTCTCGCACCAAAGCAAATAAGCTGAAGGAGCCTTTCAGGTGGAAGAAGTCGCGAAGGGTGTTACGGTTGAAGAGCTCAGTTCTGTGAAAAAGAAGCTTTCCTTTGATATTCCATGGACTGATGTGAAGCGTGAGCTGGATTCGGCATACGAGCAGGTCGCGAAGAAGGCTAAAATTAAAGGCTTCAGGCCCGGGAAGGCGCCTCGAAGAGTCCTGGAAGTTCACTACCGTGAGGACGCGGAGGGTGAAGCGCTGACGAATCTTATCAGCAAGAGATATGCTGACGCTATCAGGGATAATAATCTTGCCGTTGTCGCCCAGCCGGAGATCGATCAGAAGGGTTTCGAGCAGGACAAGAATTTTTCTTTCACAGCCACCGTGGAGATTCGCCCCGATGTGGAGCCCCATGATTACGAGGGGCTCGAGGTTGTGAAAGAGGAAATAGAGATTCTTGACGCGGACGTGGATGCCCGCATTGACAAGCTGAGGGAAATGTACTCAACGCTGGAGCCGGCAGGCGACGACAGGGCGGCCGGAGACGGCGACTTCCTGGTCATTGATTTTGATGTTACCGTGGACGGCGTTTTGAGAGAGGAGCTGACCACGAAGAATTACACGGTCCAGATCGGCGGCGGCTCCTTTATGCCCGGCTTCGAGGAGCCCCTGAAGGGGCTGAAAAAGGGGGAAGAAAAAACAATCGAAATTACCTTCCCTGAAAACTATCAGCCGGCTGACCTTTCGGGAAAGCAGGGGGTTTTCAAGGTAACGGTCAATGACGTAATGGAAAAGAAGGTTCCCCCCCTGGACGAGGAATTTATCAAGAACTTTGACGCCTTTGAGCGGCTGGAGGATCTCAGGGAGGCTGTGAGGAAATCCATCGTCGATGAAAATTCCGCCAGGGCCGAAACTAAACTGAGGAATAAAATTGTCGACGCGCTTCTGGCAACGCATGAATTTGAAGTTCCCTCGGTCTGGGTTGATCAGCAGTCCTACCAGCTGATGCTTGACACGCAGAGGCGGATAGTGGCCAACGGACTTAACTCCGAGAAGGCG
>JAQUQY010000258.1 GCA_028715865.1 Syntrophales bacterium | reverse complement strand
ATGATGCCGATTACCGCCTCGGCCCCCGAGGCCTGGAGCCGGGCTATCTGCGAGGAGAGGTCCCGCGCCGTGGGTTCCACGGGGACTGCTTCAAGCAGTTCAAGGTTGTTTTTGTTCAGCCGCGCCTTCACGCCCTCAAGGTTGTCGAGCCCCCAGTCGTCATTCTGGTAAAAGAGCGCGACCTTCGTGAAGCCCATGTTTTCGACGGCGTGTTTCGCCAGCAGGCTTCCCTCATCGAAATAGGCGGGCCAAATGTTCCATAGCCAGGGATTGTCGTGAAAAACTTTTGCCCCGGAGCATACGCCTATCCAGATAATCTCGTTCTGTTTCAGGTAATTCTGAACGGCAACGCCGGGCGCCGTTCCCACGCCCCCCACGAAGGCAAGAACACCCCTGCGGTCAACCAGTTCCCTTACGCCCGCCATGGTCTGGGAGGGGTTGTACTGATCGTCCCGTATGAAATATCGTATGGTCCTTCCGTGAATGCCGCCCTTCTCATTGACCATGTCAAAAAGAAGCTTGCTTCCTCTTGCGACGGCGCCCCAGGGAGCCGCGGGGCCGGTTTGCGGACCCCACTGGCCGACGCGTATTTCCTTGTCGTCGAACCCGCGGTCACGCTGGGCCTGTCCGTTGTCGACAAAAAGAAACATGGCCAAGAGTGAAACGAAGAGTGTCAAAAAAATCCTTTTCAGATGCATGATCCTCCTCCTTTTTTGCTGGTGATGCTATGGGATCTCTCTTTCCGCTTTCCATTCCCCTGGAGTGCAGATTACGCCTTGCCTTAGAGTCATTGAAAGCGAACCTTCATATCCATTCAACATGCACAGTGCATAATCGACGGAGCTGCCTTCACGAAGGCAAACAACAACCGCGGCGCGCCTCGCGATACCAGCCGGCGAGCCGTCAGCTTTTATACCACCTGCCTCCCTCCTTAAGAAAAATAAAGCCAATATTGATCTCTGAAGTCCGTTTTGTGGATACATGCAAGAATACCACATCCACCTCGACTTGCGCGAACTTTTCCACCGATGGCCATGCCTCGAGGTCCTTATTTTCCTGTATGAAAGTAACCTCAACAATAGCATAGTCAACGACTATATCCTCGGATGCCGCGGCCTCCTTGAGATACTCCTCGAAGCTGTGAGTTCTAACGTAGGGTGATGACGGGGCGAAGCAGCCGTATACCGCCTCATAGTCCCTTCTCATTTCAGCGTCGAGAAAATCCCGGGCCGCCTGAATGACGGCTTTTTCCTCCAGGTCCTTAAAGGGCTCGCTGAATGACGGGCCTGGAAGACCCAGGCCCGCTGTGAGCAGGAAGAGGGCCAGGGTCAGCGATGACAGTGCGGCTTTTTTTATAATCCGGCGGTCAGTATCCCTCATGGTTACACCTTTTTTATGTAGTGCTTGCCGAAAAGGCCGCTGGGACGGAAACATAAAACCAGAACTATGACCACGAAGGCCGTAATGGGTTTCCATGCCGGCCAGGCATAGCCGAAGAAGTTTTCTATCAGCCCCATGATTCCCCCGCCGATGAGAACGCCGGGAACGCTCATGAGCCCTCCGAGCACCGCCGCGGCGAAGGCCCGCAAAAAGGGTTCCATCATGAACTGGGGGTCAAGGATGGTTTTGGCAGACATCAGCATGGCGGCGGTGACGCCGATTACGGAACTGAAGGCCCAGGCGAAGGCGAATACGCGTTCGGTCTTTATGCCCATGATTTTAGCGGCGTGCTTGTTCTGCTGAGTGGCGCGCATGGCAGTGCCCAGCTTCGTGTGATTGAAGAAGAAGTAAAGCGTTACCATGATTACGGCGGCGATTACGAAGACGGCAATGGCCCACTGGCTTATGACAAAGCCCGGAAACAGCTCGTAGGTGACCTTGTAGGAGAAGGGAATGGTAAAGGCCTTCTGTTCCGCTCCCCATTTCCAGCTTGCCAGGCCCGAGAGCAGGAGTTGGGCCCCTATGGTTATGACAATCAGGCCGACGAGGGTCGGGTTTTTGGCGGGCCTCAAAAAGAAGAACTCCACGAAGATGCCGAGAAGGGCGGCGAACAGGAGGGACACCAGAAAAGCGACCCAAAAGGGGCATCCGTGTAAGGCCAGCACGTGAAAGGCTACGAAGGTGGAGAACATGGCCATGTCGCCGGCGGCAAAATTGACCACTTCCGACGTCTTGTAGATGATGACGACGGCCAGCCCGAAAAGGCCGTAACAGGCCCCCATAGCCAACCCTTCGATCAACAGCTGTCCGAACGGCATATACCAATCTTCTCCTTATCAGTTAATTTCCAATGCCCTGTTCGTAATTCTTCTCTATCGCGGCGCAGCCTTCAGTCCCTAAGCCTTAAAAGGGCCAGGTCTTCCAGTATTTCTTGATCCGTATCCAGACCCCGAATATTCCCAGGGGCTCGAATATTATGATGCCTATCATCACGAGGCCGAGGGCTATGAGGTTGAAATTGTCCATTCCTGAAATAGTCAGCCACTTCCTCGAGAGAATCACCAGCAGATCTCCCACAAGGGGGACTTCGTCCACGTTCTTGAAGAGATCATACATAAGATAGGTGATCAGGACGGCCCCTGTTATGGAGCCCATGACTGAGCCCAATCCGCCCACAACAACCATAACCAGGAAAATGATGGACAGGATAAGGTTGAAAGTAAAGGGATCGAAGAAGCCCAGAACGAACGCGAAAAGCCCTCCGGCGATGCCTGCGTAAAAGACGCTGACGGCGAAGGCAAGGGTCTTGTAGATGGTCAGGTTGATTACGATGACT
>JAQUQY010000257.1 GCA_028715865.1 Syntrophales bacterium | reverse complement strand
TCATCTCAAGGTCCTGACGCAGCTTGCCACTCCGAAGCCCCATATTTATTACTGGAGGACGACCACGGGAAAGGAAGTGGATTTTGTCGTCGAACAGGGGCGGAAGCTCATCGCCATGGAAGTGAAGCTGACGACTAAGCCACTTTACAGCGATACTGAAAATTTGCGATTATTTTTAAAAGAATACCCTGAAACAAAAGCCGCCGTACTGATTTATTCCGGAAATGAAATCCGGCACCTGGATGAAAAAATAATCGCCCTCCCCTGGACCTGCCTCACCGGCGCCGATTGACCCCTTCCTTCTCGTTAGTTTTTTCCCGTTGTATAATAACCGGAGATGTTTTGCGATGCTTGCTGGAAAAACCGGCCTTAGAAAGAAAAATAACAGAATGATTAACGAAGTGACTCTAATTGCGACAGCAACATTCGGGCTTGAAATGGTGGTAAAGAGTGAATTAAAAGCTCTTGGATTTGAGAATATAAAAATGTCGGACGGCATAGTTGAATTCGAAGCGACGCTTGCAGATATTCCCCGGGTAAACTTATGGCTCAGAAGCGCCGACAGAGTGTTTCTTAAAATCGGAGAATTCAAAGCACTTACTTTCGACGAACTTTTTGAACAGACAAAAGCTCTGCCATGGGAAAGTCTGATTACCGAAGATGGAAAATTTACCGTAAAAGGAAAGTCCGTGAAATCCACCCTGGGCAGCGTCAGTGCCTGTCAGGCCATTGTCAAGAAAGCCGTCGTTGAAAAGCTTAAGGAAGAATACCACGTTGAATGGTTCAAGGAAACCGGGCCGGAATTCACGATACAGGTTTCAATGCTTAAAGACGTCGCTCTTCTTACGGTTGACACCTCCGGGGCCGGACTTCACAGGAGAGGCTACAGGGGACAATTCGGGGAGGCACCCCTCAAGGAAACGCTTGCGGCGGCACTTGTTCTTCTCAGTTTCTGGAATAAGGACAGATTATTGATCGACCCCATGTGCGGCTCGGGTACTATTTTGATCGAAGCTGCAATGATTGGAAGGAATATGGCGCCGGGCTTAAAAAGAGAATTTGCCTCGGAAAGGTGGCCGGCGATAGACAAAAAAGCCTGGGAAAAAGCCAGATATTCCGCGCAAGTCGCGATGGAACCGGATCGTAAACTTCAGATATTCGGTTATGACCTTGATGAAAAAAGCATACAGGCGTGCAGGATTAATGCCGTAAATGCGGGTGTCGATGACGATATTGTCTTCGAACGGAAAGACGTCAAGGATCTCTGGATCGACAAGCAGTATGGAATAATAATTTCAAACCCTCCCTACGGGATAAGAATCTCCCAGTTCAGTGAAATAAACGAAATATATATATCCCTTCATAAGACTTTCAAAAAAAAGAAAGGATGGTCTATTTATATTCTGACTGCCGATGAAATGTTTCCAAACTATTTCAAACGCGCGCAGCCCGACAGGGTAAGAAAATTATTTAATGGCGGAATAAAAGTAAATTATTACCAGTATTACGGGGAAAGGCCGCCTTTGCCTGACACGCCCGGAGTTCCAACGGAGCTTTAAAGAGGGAAATAACGGGATAGCAAGAATATTACGATTGTAAATAAAACAAAAGTGGGGATGAGAAATGGTATCAGCTTATGTTCTGGTGATGACAATTCCCGGGATGGCCTTCGAGGTGGTCAAAAAGGCGAAAAAAGTAAAAGGGGTCAAAGAGGTCGTAACGGTCACCGGCCCGGTGGACGTGATTATCAAAGTATCTGCGGAGGATCTAAAGATGCTGGGTGACCTCATTGTGAGCGGGGTTCAGGGTATTGAGGGAGTGCGGAGCACGGTCACCTGCCTGATTGCCTGAGACACTTTAAATCGTAAAATGCTGCTTCGTTTAAACAGGTCCGGAGGTGTTGACTTGAAGAAGTTGATGGCCCGGTTAATCATCCTCATTGTTTTATTTACCCTTTTGTCGTCCATCGCGCCTGCCTGGGGCGAGAAGCCCGATCATCCGATTATCGTCCTTCTTACCGATTTCGGGGAAAGCGATTTTTATGTAGGAGTGATGAAGGGGGTCATCTTCAGCATCAACCACGAGGCGCGCGTGGAGACGATTACCAACCAGGTGGAACCCTTCAACGTGAAAGAAGGGGCGTATATTTTAGAAAACACTTATCCCTACTACCCGCGGGGTACCATATTTCTGGTCATCGTGGATCCGGAAGTCGGCTCTTCCCGCAAGCCCCTCCTCCTGGAGACGGGGGATGGAAAGTACCTGGTGGGGCCGGACAACGGGCTCTTCACCATGGTCCTCGGAAAGGCCGGACTCAGGAGAGCCTATGAGCTGACCTCCCCCCGCTACTGGAGAACGAAGAAGCCTTCCAGCACCTTCCAGGGAAGGGACATCTTCTCCTCCGCCGCCGCTCATCTTTCCCTTGGGGTGCCCCCGGAGAAGATGGGCAAGCCGACGGGAGATCTGGTCCGGCTTCCCTTGAAGAAAGCGGCGTTGAAAGACGGGAAATTAGAGGGTGAGGTCACTATGGTGGATTATTACGGGAACCTGCTGACCAACATCCCCGGGGAGCTTTTGCGGAAGGTCGGTTTAAAAGAAGGGGACTGTTATCTCCTCGAAACGAGGGAGCAAAAGATAAAAGCCAGGCTGGTCAGGACTTATTCCGATGTTCCCCTGGGCGAATACCTCTTTCTCGTTAACAGCGAGGGGCTTGTTGAAGTGGCGCGGAACCTGACCAATGCCGCCAAAACGCTTGGGATAAGGGCGGGAGCCGGATTGAGCAT
>JAQUQY010000256.1 GCA_028715865.1 Syntrophales bacterium | reverse complement strand
CATAGAAGCCCTGACCCCCCTGGATTACAACGTAAAACTGGGATCATTGCTAACGCCGGAACAACGCAGCTACTACCGGGAAAAAAATTTCATCATACTCAAACAATTCCTTCAAACCGACAACCCTCCCGACCCCCCCGACCAAATGACCAGATAGACCAGGCGACCGCGGCGCAGCCGCTGCAGCCGCCGCCGACAATATAGGCCTGCTTGACCAGAAAATTTGATAAAGGTATATTGACAGCAAACAGAGTTAGCCATTGATAATCAACCGCAGCGGGAGAATTGCTATGGATACTACCCCCCTGTTCATACGAGCCGAGTGGGACGAAGAAGCATCGGTATGGGTCGCCACAAGCGATGATGTGCCGGGACTTGCCACAGAAGAAGCAACGGTGGAAGCGTTAATCACAAAACTGAAAATAATCATACCGGAGCTTCTTGATGCCAATGGAATACACGTCAAACAGGGGATTCCATTCGAAGTCATGACGCGTTGATGTAAGATGCTTTGAGTGGACGCCAATAAAAAAATATTCTTGCGTGCACGCTGCTTGGTCTGAACGCGGACATACTCTGGAAAGATCGGGCGCTTTTCGGTCGGCTTCTTGAAACCTTCATTTTTCAAGAGTTGCGCAGACAGGCAAGCTGGCATGAGGAGGCCATATGAAATACGAGCGAGAACTACATGCCGCCGTTGTTGCCGCGGCCAGACTCTGTGAGCGGGTTCGTGCCGGCATCCCTGCGGTCCAGGAAAAAAGCGGTGATCTTATAGCGCAACTCCTTGACGAAGATCTGAAAACGACCGACACCGAGACCTCGATAGAACTCAATTTCGCCGTTCTCAAATTCAAGCAAGGAGCGTGTCAATGACTTTGAATAAGGACTGGGATTCTTACGACCAAACAGACCAAATGATCAAACCGACCAGAAAGACCACTTGACCCCCCTCGCATTTTATGCGATATCACGACACTAACCCTGTAAACTCGAAGAGCAGGTTCGATATTTCATGGAAAATGCTATGATTGAACGCCCCGGCTATCTTGAGCAGATCCATTTTCAGTTTGAAATCCATCCCGTTGTCGCGGTGTTGGGGTCTCGCCAGTGCGGAAAGACAACACTGGCAGAGATGTACGCGGACAGATACGTCAGTCAACCCGTCATCCGGTTTGACCTCGAAGATCCAACACACCTGGCTCGTCTGGATTCCCCGAAGCTTGCCCTGGAAGGACTGCGCGGCCTTGTGGTCATTGACGAGGTGCAGAGAGCGCCCGGTCTTTTTGAAGTTCTCCGGGTCCTGGCAGACCGGCGGGACAACCCTGCCCGGTTTTTGATACTTGGCAGCGCCTCACGGGACCTTCTTCGCCAGTCGTCAGAAACCCTGGCTGGCCGAATCGGCTACATTGAGCTTGCGCCCTTTTCCCTCCTTGAGGTTGGGACGGATCGTTCAGACAGGCTTTGGCTGTACGGCGGGTTTCCTCCATCCTTTATGGCAAAGACGGAACACGCAGCGGCCGCATGGCGCCAAGCATACATTTCCACGTTCCTTGAGCGAGACATCCCTTCCCTGGGCTTTTCCATTCCTCCCGCGGCATTGAGACGATTCTGGATGATGCTTGCCCACTATCACGGCCAGACAGTCAACTACTCCGAGATCGGCAGGTCCTTCGGCGCGTCTGACAATACGGTCAGGAACTACCTGGATATCCTGGAATCCACCTTCATGATCCGGCAGCTGCCGCCATGGCATGAGAACATCGGCAAACGCCAGGTCAAGTCCGCCAAAATGTATATACGAGATTCAGGCATTCTCCATTCACTGATCGGGATCGAGGAGAAAAAAGATCTCATGTTTCATCCCAAACTGGGCCCTTCCTGGGAGGGGTTTGCCATAGAATCAATCATCGGGCTTCACCGGGCCGGACCTGGAAATTGCTACTTCTGGGCAACCCACGGAGGGGCCGAGTTGGACCTGCTTATTTTCGACCGGGGCAGAAGAGTCGGATATGAAATCAAGCACACCGATTCGCCCCGTATGACCCGGTCACTGGCAATCGCTCAAAGAGACCTCACAATTGATGAAATGTATGTTGTGTATCCAGGATCGGAAATGTTTCCCCTGGATGAACGCGTTCAGGCCGTCGGTTTGGAGACGCTGGTACGAGACAAAAGGGATGCCTGACAATAACACTCCCCACCACCGCGCCGACACGGAAGCACACAGACATATATAGAGCGTCAAAGAAACTTGAAAAAGGGCGGCATGAGAGGCGTAACCTATCATCAGGGCGGGTGTGTGACTGCCAGGAAATATGATCGAGAAAACAGACAGTCATCGCCGCCGTTGTTGCCGCGGCCAGGCTCTGTGAGCGGGTCCGTGCCGGCATCCCTACGGCCCCTGATTACCGCGAGAAGATCTGGGACCACGCGGCCGGATCAATCATTGTCGAGGAAGCCGGCGGCCGGACAAGCGATCTGCACGGCAAGCCCCTCAGCTTTACCGCCGCAACGATGGAAGATAACCGCGGCGTGATCGCCGGCAACGGCATCATTCACGACCGTGTGCTGGCGGCACCGGCGGAAGATGCTTTACTGTAAGCAGAAATGATGTTCCCTCGCAAAATCATGTTCCAGGCCCAATAAAAAAGATCCCCCCACTTCAGGTATTGTTAACCCCTGTTCGACCACCAGCTTCACCGCTTCTTCCCGAAGCTCCTTTGTATATACTGCGTTGGGAATTCTTTCCATTCCGACACCTCCGGCGTGTATTGTACATCACCTTTGGTGTCCACT
>JAQUQY010000255.1 GCA_028715865.1 Syntrophales bacterium | reverse complement strand
GCCGCTTCTCGCGTTGAAGCGTTCCAGAATCTCCCTTTTTTCTTTTTCACTGAAGAACTGGACGATGTTTGAATCGAGGGATCCTTCGGTTACACGCATCCAGGTCATGCCCTTGCCCCCCAGGGCCGGCACTATCTGTTTGGCGTATTCATTCTGAAGGACGTTTTTGCTCAGCTCCTCCGATTTGCCCGCGATGGTCAGACCCTTGATGATTCCTCCCCGCTGGAGCACCTGCCTGAAGATGCTGTAGGAGGTATCGTGGAAAATAGATGTGGCGTCCGTGAACATGAGACCGAAGCGCAGGTCGGGACAGTCAGAGCCTGTGCTGTCCATGGCTTCCCGCCAGGTCATCCGGGCAAAGGGGGGGGAAAGCTCTATTCCGCCTACACGGAACATGCGGACAGTTAATTCTTCCAGCAGACCGTAAATGAATTCCTCGTCGATGAAGGATGCCTCCAGATCAAGCTGGGTAAATTCCGGCTGCCGGTTGGGGCGGAGATCTTCGTCCCGAAAACAGCGGGCCAGCTGGTAGTAGCGTTCAAAACCGCCTACCATGAGGAGCTGTTTGAAAAGCTGGGGCGACTGGGGCAGAGCGTAGAACTGCCCGGGGTGAACTCTGCTGGGAACCAGGTAGTCCCGAGCCCCCTCGGGAGTGCTCTTCGTCAGAACCGGTGTCTCCACTTCTATGAATCCCTGTTCGTCGAGAAAGTCCCTCACGCATTTGAAAATTTGGTGGCGCTTGATGAAATTGTCCTGCATGGAAGGGCGGCGAAGGTCCAGATACCGGTACTGAAGGCGCAGGTCTTCGCTTGCGGATTCTCTTCCCTGCGACGGGGCGCCTGTTACCATGGCCTTTTCCGAGACGGCGAAGGGCAGCGCTTCCGAGGGGCTGAGAATTGACAAGTACCGTGCCGAAATCTCTATATCGCCCGTTTCGATATTCGGATTTTCTGTTCCCCTTTCCCGCTTGACTACAAGTCCACGGATAGCGACACAGAACTCGCTCCGCAACAGGGAAGCGTCCCGGCAGACCTCCGGGGCGGCTTTTTCGGGACTGAATACTACCTGGACAATACCGCTTCGATCGCGGAGATGGATAAAAAGGACATCTCCGTGGTCGCGAAGGGCGTCGACCCACCCCGCCAGGCCTACCTCCCGGCCCACGTCTTTTGTGGAAAGCGTTCCACAGTTTGTTCGATCACCATATACCATTCGCCTGATGTCCCTCTTTTATGATTGATGGCTCCAGCGACTTTTTACGGAACCATCATAATTGTGACAAAAAAGATGCCCGCGTCCTGCGTGGCAGGAGGAAATAATCAGATATTTCATCTGGGCAGGCGGCTCCGGCTCCACTTAACGGGGCAGACATTACCAGACCGCGCGGGGAGTTGCAAGGCAAAGGTGTCGCTGTTCCGGAGGCATTTCTGCCTTATTCTCAAGGTCAAAGGGCAAAAAAGCGACAGAGGCTGCCCCGATTGAAAGGGCCTGTGGATATCCCGCGATTCACCGGCAGGGCTCCACATCATCCATGCGGGGCGAATGAACAGGCTGCTTTACTTTACCACCGGGCATATCAACGACGTAGCCGGGAAGACAGAGCCCGGATACGCTGTGCCTCAGTTTTTCCATGATTTCCAGGCCCTTTCCTATATCCACCCGAAAATGATCAGTGCCGAGGACCGGGTCGCAATGGAACAGGTAATAGGGGCGCACGGAAATACGCTGCAGCCCCTGAAGCAGCTCCCGCATAACTTCATAAGAGTCATTTATCCCCCGCAGCAGTACCGACTGGTTGGAAACCGGAATTCCTGCCTCCAGCAGCATCTCACAGGCGCGCGCCGCCTCAGGGGTTATTTCCCTGGGATGGTTGAACTGGGTATTGAACCAGAGAGGCCGGTATTTCCTCAGCGTTTCACATAGCTCCGGCGTAACGCGCATGGGCATGACTACAGGAGCGCGGCTCCCGATCCGCAGGACTTCAACATGTCGGACAGCGCGCAGGGACTTCAGTATTGCATCCAGCCTCTGATCGCTGAGCGTCAGTGGGTCGCCTCCCGACAGAATGACCTCGCGAATCGCTTTTTCCCGGCCGATGTATTCCAGCATGGGCCGCATAAGGGGCCTTACAGTCATTGATTTGTTGCTCTTCTTCCTCAGCCTTTTTCTGTTACAGTGGCGACAATATACAGCACAGACAGTGGTCGTCAGAATCAGACATCGATCGATGTAGCGACGGATAAGGCCCTTTACGGGCATATGGCTGCTCTCTTCCAGTGGATCATCAACGCCTCCCAGAGAAAAATTAATCTCCCTCAAATCAGGAAAGCATTGACGGAGTACAGGATCATTTCTGTCCCGCCGATCTATGAGGGAAAAATAATAAGGGGTGATGCTTACGGGATAGGCGCGGGACACGCCCTGAAGAGCCTTACGCTTCAAAGGATTATAGCCGGAGAAGCCGTCAATACGGGCTGCGCCGCGAAGGCGATGCCTGAACTGCCACCTCCAGTCATTCCAGTGGATGGCGGCAATTTCCTTCCATGGTTCCAGAAACAAGCTGTTACGATCCATGGCCTCCCCTTCAATCACTTGTAAAATCGGATCCTTTGGCCGAGTCGTGTCTATCACACTTTTCAGGACCTGAAAAGTGTAATCCCGCGATCCGGTTTTCCCTCTTGCCGGGAAATCAACAGTAAGTGATTGAGCCCTTTGCTTCTCATAGGAAGAGCCGGATTATAATAAGGCTCGCGTCTGGTACCTGTTTACGTGTCACTAACAGGTACCTGTTTACGGTTTGGCTCGG
>JAQUQY010000254.1 GCA_028715865.1 Syntrophales bacterium | reverse complement strand
AATTTTGGGGAAAAAAGTGGCGGAAACGTTCTGCGGAGAATGTTCTTGACGAAATTGAGCATCTTGTCACGAACGTGGGCGCTCGTTCGATCTATATTTTCGACGATAACTTTCCCGTAAACAAGCAACGTGCCATTGATATCTGCCATGGCATCATCGAGCGCAACCTGAACATCCGTTGGGCCTGCTGCAGTCACGTGAAGATGGCAAATGAGGAACTTCTAGATGTCATGAAGCGAAGCGGCTGTGTCAGCATTGACTTCGGAGTCGAGAGCGGAAGCAACGAAATCCTGAAAAATATAAACAAGAGCCAGACACGTGAAGATATTGAAAAAGCTTTTTCTCTTACACACAAAGCGGGTATACGACCACGGGCCTATCTCATGGTTGGTAATAAAGGAGAGACTCGTGATACGATTGACGAAACAATTGAAGTGGTTGGAAACATCAGGCCCCATTCTTCTATCGGTGCATCGATTCTGTGGTTATTGCCCGGGACGGAAGTATTTCGCGAGGCTCGAGAAAGAGGGTTCATTGATGATGATTATTGGCTCAGATCTGATGATGTGCCCTATAATCTTCAAGAATACACTTACGAGGAGTTATGTGCGCTTCGCCAGCGTTTGATGCGCGGGATAGCGAAAAAAAAGGGCGGCATTGTTCCCCTTGCCAACTTTTACCTTAAATCAATCTATTACCGATACCCCGTTCTTTCCAGGTTTCGATCGATTATACCGGACTGGCTTAGATAATATTTTTCCTGGTATCCGACGAACGCTGTGGATGCTGTGCAGTATTTCGAGTCCTTATAAATATTGTGGATCTTTCAATCTGGATAATTTAACGAGAACAGGAGAGCCTTATGTTTGCCAATAAAACGCTGCTGATCACCGGTGGAACCGGCTCCTTCGGTAACGCGGTTTTAAGCAGGTTCCTGGACAGCGAAGTAAAAGAAATCCGCGTCTTCAGCCGTGATGAGAAAAAGCAGGAAGACATGCGGATTAAACTCAACAGTTCAAAAGTTAAATTTTATATTGGGGATGTGCGCCACTACGACAGTGTCAGTTCTGCCATGACGGGCGTTGATTATATTTTTCATGCCGCCGCTCTGAAACAGGTTCCGTCCTGTGAATTTTATCCTATGGAAGCAGTGAGAACCAATATCCTCGGGACGGAAAACGTGCTGAATGCAGCATTGGCAGCGAGTGTTGAAAAAGTTATTGTTCTCAGCACGGACAAGGCGGTCTATCCCATCAACGCCATGGGATTGTCGAAGGCGATGATGGAAAAGCTTATGATTGCAAAGGCTCGAACTATCAACGGCAATGGGGGAGGAACGATTCTCTGCGGTACCCGGTACGGGAACGTCATGGCAACAAGAGGTTCGGTGATTCCCCTCTTCGTGAGCCAGATAAAGGCAAACAGCCCCCTTACCGTAACAGATCCCAAAATGACCCGTTTCCTCATGTCACTGGATGAAGCCATCGACCTGGTTCTTCATGCCTTTCAGCATGCCGCGCATGGTGATATCTTTGTTCAGAAATCACCGGCTTCGACGATTTATGACCTGGCCGTGGTGCTTCAGGAGATATTCAGAAGCGACAGTGACATCAAAATCATCGGGACACGACATGGCGAAAAACTTTACGAAACATTGCTGACCCGCGAGGAACTCGCCAAAGCAGAGGATCACGGCTCCTATTACCGCATTATTCCTGATGACAGGGATCTGAACTATAATAAATATTTTACCGAGGGGATGGAACAGGTCTCGGTGACGGAGGACTACAACTCGCACAACACAACACGGCTGTCCCTGGAAGAAGTGAAGGAAAAACTGATGGGGCTCGATTATATACAACGCGAGCTTGCCTCATGGAGCGGTTCATGACGACGGTTCTTGTTACCGGTTCGAAGGGGTTCATCGGCAGAAATCTGCTGGAAGCCCTGGGGCGGCGATCAGATTGTCGAATCCTTGAATTCGAGATTGAAGATGCACCGTCGTTGCTCAGGAATTACCTGGCGGAAGCGGACATCGTGTATCATCTTGCCGGGGTCAATCGTCCCGACGATGAAGAGGAATTCATGCGGGGCAACGCCGGCCTGACTGAGTTTATTCTGGCCGCGCTGGAAGAATTGCAGCGCACGCCTGTGATAATCATGTCCTCGTCAACACAGGCGGCATTGGAAAATCCTTACGGGATCAGCAAGAGAAAAGCCGAGGAGGCGCTCTTCGATTATGCCGGCAGAACAGGCGCTCCGGTGTACGTGTACCGGCTGACCAACGTGTTCGGCAAATGGTGCCGTCCCAACTACAATTCGGTGGTGGCCACCTTCTGTCACAACATTGCCCGGGATATTCCCATAACCGTTTCAGACAGAAAACGGGAACTGGAGCTGGTCTATATCGATGACGTGGTGGCTGAGTTTTTCAGGATTCTCGATGGTCCTCCCGCCGCGCCGGTTGCGGATTACCCGGCCGTTACTCCAACCTGTCGTGTCACCTTGGGAGAACTGGCGGACATGATAGGCAGGTTCCGGGACATTCGGCGTACCCTGACCGTCCCCGATATGAGCGACACTTTCACAAGGCGTCTCTATGCGACCTATCTCTCGTACCTTGAAAAAGACGATTTCGCCTATGGCGTTGCGCCAAGGACCGACGAGCGGGGCACTCTCTCGGAGTTGCTGAAATCAGAACAATTTGGACAGATATTTGTTTCACGGACACGAGAAGGAGTCATTCGGGGGAACCACTATCACAACACCAAGGTGGAAAAATTCTGCGTCATCCAGGGTGAGGCCG
>JAQUQY010000253.1 GCA_028715865.1 Syntrophales bacterium | reverse complement strand
GAAACAGGATGCCCGCTTTACGCGAAGAATAAGGAGATGAAGGAGGTGATTGAGAATGCAGCCGGATGATAACAAGAAACCACCGGAACAAATACAGGGAAACATAATGAAAATTCCGGAGCAACTGCCCGGCCTGTCCCTGACCGGCAGCAGGAAAATTCAGGTTTCCATTCCTGATGACGTGGCGGTTGTACTCTCAAAGGAAGCGTTTGAACATCTCTTCGGCTGGGCGTATGCCACCACGCTTGAGATCAGTTGCCTCGGGTCGGTCAACCGGCAGGGCAACAGGTTCTTTATCGAGAAATTCCATCTCCTCAGGCAGTCGGGATCGTTTGCACAGACCGAACTTGACCCTGATGCCGTGCAAGAACTCATGGAGAGGCTTCTCACCGGGGGAAAATCCCGGGAAGCCCAGAGCCTGAAATGCTGGGCGCACAGTCATCCCGGTATGGACGTGTTCTGGTCAACGACCGATGAACGCACCTGCCAGCTTCTGGCGAGCGACTACCTGGTGAGCGTGGTGGTCAGCAGTAAGTATGCCATCCGCTGCCGGATCGACAGCGCGTCGCCGTTCCCGGTTTCATTCGACAACGTGCCGGTATTTTACGAGATGTCGGAAGACATTCAGGCGATGAAAAAGTACGGAGAGGAAGTGAAAGCAGCGGTTGCCGAGAGAATACTGAGGATTTCCGGCAAAGATGACAGGTGCCCGGAAGCAAGGGATGATTTCGTTCCCGAGTTTTACTGCGAATTCTGCGGCAACTTTCATGGCGCAGGTGAATGCCCGGTGGAAGACATGTACATGATGCCGGGGATGAAAGATGAAAACGGCTTTTTATTCTGAAAGAAAGGAGGGTTAACGTGAGAGATAACGAACATTTCCACAGTCGGTTCTTACGACAACTCGATATTGTATCGCCTGAAAAACTCAGTTTTCCCATCACGGTGATCGGTGCCGGAGCCATCGGGTCAGCGGCGGTGGTGAGCCTCGCCAAGATGGGATGCTCGTCAATCGCTGTCTGGGAGGATGACAGGCTCGAAGAGATGAATATTCCCAATCAACTCTGCAAACCCGCTCTGGTGGGAAAGTTGAAGGTGGACGCGCTGGAAGAACTTGTTCTTGAACTTACCGGGGTGAGGATCGAAGGAATTCCGAAGCGGTACGGCGGACAGTTCCTCAAGGGCGTGGTCATCGTGGCCGTCGATACCATGACAGCACGGCAGGTTGCCTGGAAAAGGGCCAGGCTCAATCCCAGGATACCATTGCTTGTTGACGCCCGGATGGGAGCGGAGTTCGCCCGGATGTATGCCATCCACCCGATGGACATCGGGCAGGCCGAGTTTTACGAGCAGAACCTCTACGGTGCTGACGAGGCGGAGCGACTGCCCTGTTCGGCCCGCTCCATTATCTACTGTCCGACGGTGATTGCCGGTATCGTTGCTCTGATCGTGAAGCAGTACGCCATGAACCAACCGGTGCCGCAAGAGATACTGTTCGATTTACCAAGTCTAATCTTAAAGTGTCACAAAGGAGGTGATTTTCGTGGACCATCTTTCCTGCAGCCAGATGAACCTGTACATGCAGTGCAGTCTCAAGTATAAGTTTCTGTACCTCGATAAACTTCCCAGGCCATTCAAATCTTCGGGTCTGGCGTTCGGAAGCGCCTTTCACTCCACCCTTGCCTGGTTTCACAGGAAGCGGATGAATGGGAATGACGTAGCTTTGGATAAGCTTTACAAAATCTTCGACGCCGACTGGTACGCCCAGAAAACAGGGGATGAAATCCGTTACAAGAGCGGCGACTCGGAAATGAAATTCAAGGCTATGGCGAGAGAGCTTTTATCTCTTTACGTTAACCACAATAATGTCAAGCCACTGGAAGCGGAGATGCCGTTTGTGGTTCCCTTGGTCAATCCATCGAGTGGTGAAAAGCTGGACGTGAATTTCGAGGGATTCATCGACCTGGTTGAAAAAAACGACACTATTGCCGAGTTCAAGACCTCAAGCCAGACGATGAATCAAAACGAGGTAGACAACCATCTCCAGCTGACGGCTTACAGCTACGCTTACGAAATGCTCTACCAGAGACCGCCGAGACTGTTGAAACTGGTCGATTTCGTGAAGACCAAGAAACCCAAGGTAGTCGTTCTGGAAACTTCCAGCGAGAACCTTGATTACCGGAGATTTTTCAACCTGGCCCGGGAGATTCTCAAGGGGATTCAATCCGGAGTGTTCTTTCCCCGGCAGAGCTTTATGTGCAAAGACTGCGAATACAGCAATACCTGCCGAACATGGAGGGGGAGTGAATAACCCTCTCTCCCAAAAGGAAGTAGAAAATATCTGCTTCCTTTTTTAATTCCTTCCAATTCCAATTTTCCCCGATTTTAATGCGGTTAAAATGCCAGTGGAATAAGTCGTTATATCTATTCCCCGATGCGGGGAAACAACTTGACTTTATTTGCCGGTGCCTCGATATTATTTATTGCGACCAAGCAGAAGCAGATTGTCTATCAGACACGGGCACAAACGTCACGGTGGTAGTAACCGCCAGCAGTGTCGCGCGGAATGCTATCACCCCGAAACTGAAGGTTGTGCTCCTGTCTTCTGCTTGGTCGCAGGAACAGGTTGCTACTACTCGAGGTTTCGGGGTTTTTTCTGCTCTCTCCAAGCCCCGATGTAGCCGCTTTACGTGTTGTCAATTCCACGAATGATTTCAGATATGATTTTCAGAACGATGAAACGTCATCGGTCACAATGACTGATCGACATCGTGGTGCCATCTATTTCACAGGAGGATAGGTATTCGTGATGAAGGA
>JAQUQY010000252.1 GCA_028715865.1 Syntrophales bacterium | reverse complement strand
ATATCGATACCCGCCGCGTACATTCCCTCTCCTTGAGCTTTTTTTATTTTTCACGTTCCATTATGAGTTCCATGAATGCGTCTATCCTGGTTTCCGCCTGGGCCTCTGAAAAACTTCTCTCATCCACCATGTGCGACTCGATCATCATGCATGGAATGCCCAGCCGTTCCCTGACCATGCGCTGAATATCGTACTGGCCGAAAGAATAGGGCTTGCAGCTCCGATTGGAGTGCATAACCAGACCGTCAATGGAATACTTGCCCGCCATTTCAATGATGCTCTCCGCCATCTGGTCCACGGCGAGGTTGAGATACATGCGTGAATAGCCCTCGGCCATGGAGCCCAGGAAATCATTTTCATCAATGTAACGCAGTGATCGGCACCAGGCCGTGTTATAAGTGTCGGCCACCAGGGCGGCATCATGCTCCGCGAATTTCCGGGAAAGCCATTTCAGCCTGTACCATATGGGAAGGTTGTCCCACATGAGACGGTAGCGTTCATTCTGGACGGCGCCGATTCCCAGGGCCACGCGTTCCTTCATTTCGGCCAGGAGTTCGCGGTAGTATTCCACGGTTACCGCTTTCCCCCGGAGAGTAACAATCAGGGCAAGGTGATAAAAGCCGTCAAAGGCGGTCATGGGAGAAGGCCTCTCCATGGCAGTGTCCAGGACTTCCTTCCATAGATGCTGAGCTTCGATCGAAAGCCTGCCCACTTCAGACATGCGGTCATAATCGAACTTTGCGCCAGAGGCCTCCTCGAGGAAGGCAATAAGTTCGAGAACCTGCTTCATCACGTAATCTTTCGACTCCTGGTGGTAGTCCCTGTGACACATGGGGGTGTCGAATATGAAGAGAGGCGCCTGGAAATAACGGGCCAGAGCTTCGTACCATTTAATGACCGTTCCGCATATGTTGTTGCATGCCACGAGCATGTCCGGGCGGGGAAGTCCCCCTATGGGGCCGCCGTCAATAACAGCGCTGGCGATGTCGGCCCTCGCGTAGGAACAGAGGTCGCCGCTGTATCCCATTGCCTCGGCCCTTTCGCAGAGGTCGGCTCCCATTTTCGAAGCCCCGATCATGGCGCCGTGGTTTTCCGGGTATACGGGAATGATGTCCAGGGCGATGAGAGGTTCCACTGGACCGCCGCTGGTTATCCAGGCCACTTTTTTCCCTGTCTGATACGCTGTTTTCGCCTCGATGTAATACTCCGTCATTATATCCTTCATTCTTTTGTTCATGGCTATGGGCGGGGATGTTTTTCCATGAAGCCCGTTGTTTTTTGTCATTTCGAGGCTTCCTTCCGTCAAAGCGTTTGAATGAAGGTTTCCAGGCGGGTTTTCAGTTGTCCCTCGGGAGGGAGCTGATGTTCCACCTCTATGAGGGTGTTGGGAACATTATGCTTTTCCAGGAATTCCTTGAGCCAGGGATAATCGAAGGCGTGAGGGTCGCAGAATTTGAGAAGAAAAAAAATAACTCCATCGGCGCGATGTTCCCGGACGATTTCCAGAAGCCTTTCAGCCCTGGCTGTCGTTGACAGGTGTTTGGCCGGGCATATTAAACGCCGGGAATAGCGGCGGGCCAATGCAGCCGGCAGGTTTCCCGAAGTTTCTGTGGTTCCGTTGAAAAATCGTGATCCCGTGCAGAGATCATCCCAGGCCACGACGCCGCCGGAATCTTCCAGGGCCGTGTAAAAATCGGGATGGTCGCAGATGCCTCCCGACAGGATAAGGCGCTTTTTATCTTTTCCAGGCGGTTCGCGGTATATGCCCGATTCTGCTTCTTCAATGAGCCTGTCAAGCATGCCGGGCAGTTCGTTCCTGTCCATTATCATTGAGCCCCTTATTACGGCGGCCATCCGGCTTCCCGCCATGATTCCCGGATCCGCGGACCTCAGGCGGTATAGCCTTTCGAGGGAACTCCTCACGGCATTGAAGGTTTCAATTGACCGCCGCAGAGAATCTTCCGTGATTTCTCTGCCCGTCCACTCCTCCAGCTCTGCCTTGAACCTTCCCAGAACATCAGCGAAGTAGTCCTGGGCGCTCTTGCTGTCAAGCTTCACCGGAAGAACCACGTCGGCAAAAAAACCGAAGCTCGTATTCAGGCGCCAGATATCGGATAGCCGCTGAATGGTATCGCAGGTATGGGGAAAGACGGCGCCGTCGAGAAAGGAAAGATCCCCGGCAAGGGCCTGCTCAAGGGTTCCCCGGGCCAGTGAACAGCAGTAGGCCTGAAGATGACCGTCGGCTCTCATGATGGGTCCCCGGGTTCCGAAAAGCCTCATGGGATGAAGACCGGCGGCATGAATCAGCTCCTCCGGAGTGTAAGAACAAAGGAAGGCGATGATGGAAGCGCCTTCCGATTTGAGTTTTGCGGCGTAACGTTCCGGGTGTTCCGCGGCTGCGAGAAATTGGTCAAGGGTGTTCATGAAGATTCTCTTCTCCTTGATTCGCGGCAGAATGGCCGGCATTCTCCCCTCTGTCCATACCGGAATCAGAGGCTGACAGCATAGACCATCAGGATATTGTTGTCATTCATTTTTTTCTTAAAAGAAGGTTAGGCTCAAAATATGATAAAAAAAGTATTAAAAACCTCTTGACACTATCTTGTCTTTATGTTTATCTCGCACGATCAACCGAAAGGGTATTGTAATGGGCGGCATTAACAGGGCTTACAACTTCTTCAGCTTTTTCTGGTATTTTTATTATGCCCTACCGGTCTGCCCAGCCGCCAGGAGGATCTGATAGCGTTCAGCAAATAACAAACACGGCCATGGGAAGATCGGAAGGATCAGCACCATGGCCGTTTTTTTTTAAAGGCCGTGGTGCTG
>JAQUQY010000251.1 GCA_028715865.1 Syntrophales bacterium | reverse complement strand
CTCGGCACGGCAGACATGACAGCAGCGATGAAAAATAACCCGATTATAGCCCAAACAAACTGATTCCGATTCATAATGACTCCTTACGTAAAATACCCGGCAACCGATTCCCCGGCGCCTGTTTGATAAAAACGGAATGCTGCCGGGGTCAATGATGATTTATTCTTCCCAACTTATGCAGGTGACGGGGCAGGCTTCGATTGCCTCCTCTATTAGGTTTTCCGGTCCCCCTTCCGGTTTAATCACCGTTGATTTTCCCGTTTTCCCGTCAAGTTTGAAGACCTCCGGGCAGATCGTCTCGCAGGCACCGCAACCAATGCAGTCGTCCTCATTGATAATCACCTTTTTATTCATTCGGTTTTCCCCTTCTTCCGGTGTGTAAGAGTAGGCCGGAGCAGAATTCCCCGGCCCGGCCTTTAAAAAACGTGTTAATCAGCAGCTTTCTTCAAGGTAAAGAGATGGTATACCGTCATCAGCACGCCAATCAGAAAAATAACCCCGAAAAAGAGCACTGCCTTGAACCAGAACATCATGTTCAGTTGGGCAGTTCGGTAGCCCAGGTCCAGAATTCGTTCCAAGTAGGTCTGGAGAATGCCGGCTACGCCGAAGATAAGTCCTATGAAAATCATCGCCGTAACCATTGTCCAGAATCCCCAGACGCCGAGCCGGTCGTCGAATTTTTCGATGCCTTTCAACTGCGGCATTGCGAAATAGAAGACGACGAGATTCAAGAGCGCGTAAGCGCCGAAGAAGGCCAGGTGACCGTGGGAAGCGGTGATCTGGCTGCCGTGGGTGTAGTAGTTGATGGGGGGCAGGGTATGGATGAACCCGAAAACGCCGGCGCCCAGGAAATGAAAGAGTGCCAGCCCCATGATGTAGGTCCACAGCAGGGGGTTAACAATGGGATTCTTTCTTCCCTTGATATGCATCCAGGTGTCGAGAACCATAAGGGCCACAGGGAGAGGTTCCAGGGCGCTGAAGATTCCTCCCCACCAGAGCCAGTAATTAGGCGAGCCTAACCAGTAATAGTGATGACCGGTCCCGACGAGACCCGTAAAGAGGAAAAGGCCCGTTTCCACATAAAGCCATTTTTCCACAACCTTGCGTTCTACGCCAGTCACTTCAATGATGATGAAAGCGGCGATGGCGGCGGTAATCAGTTCCCAGGCCCCCTCCACCCAGAGATGGATGACCCACCACCAGTAGTAGTAATCCTGGTTCAGATCCTTGAAGAAGGGCATGCCGAAGAGGTAAAGGACAGCCAGGAATGTCACCCCGGCCAGCAGCATCCACTGGAGCACCGATCTTTCCTTTGTCAGGATAATCGTCATCGCCACGTTGAATACGAAAAGCAAGGCGGCCACGACGATAAGAAAATCAAGGGGAACGGGGATCTCTAAAAGCGGTCTTCCCTGCGTCCAGCCGAAAAGAAAGCCGACGACAGCGGCAACGGCTGTGCCGGCAAAGATAAGGAGTTGTAAATAAGCAATTTTAACGCTGAAAAGCTCGCGCTTGCATTCTATGGGCAGGATAAAATAGCTGCCCCCCATGAAGCCGAGCAGCATCCAGGCGACCAGGGTGTTGGTATGGATGGCCCGGGACGTGGCAAAAGAAAAGACATCAACCAGTCCCTGGGGTAGAGTGAAGGCGTAATTTACGGCGAGCCATAGTCCCATTGCCACCTGAAGACAGAAGAGGATGAGGGCCAGCCCCAGATAATAACGGGCCACCTTTTGACTTTCGTAACGGATCATTTCTGCACCTCCTTTTCCGCTTTCAAACTCAAGAGGAAATCGGCAATAATAGCCGCCGTTTCAGAGGATATATTCTGGGGAGGCATGGCGATTCCCTGCCTTACCGACTGCGGGGCATGAATGAACTTCACCAGCGTATCCCTGTCGTAGCTGATCCGCTGGGAAATATCATTGAAATCGCCGGAAAGTTTGTTTCCCAGGTCTCCGAGACTGTGGCAGCCTCCGCAGGCGCCCATGGCAATATCTTTGCTGTCCGGCTTTTGAGCGTTGGCCTCACGGAGTTGGAAGGCCTTGACAAATTTCTCATCTTGGGGTGGCCACGTGCGGTTGTCAATACTGGCCACCCACTTGAGAAAAGCCGCCATATTCACCGCCTCGTCTTTCGTGACTCCCAAATGGGGCATCTTGCGGAAGGTGTCTTTGTAGGCCTGTTCCGGATTCATGACGACGGAAATAATGGCGCTTTCGCCCAGCCTGTAATAGGCCTTTGTCATGTCCGGCGCGTAATAGCCGCCAAAACCTAAAATCGTGTGGCAGTCATTGCAGTTGTGCTTGTGCCAAACTTTTTTCCCTGCCACCACCTGTTCGTTCAGCTTATCGGTCTTCACGAACTTGGGTTCCTGTTGGTGAAAATCGTAGGTCAGCCACAGAAAGATGATGGCCGACGACAATGTCCCCAACCAAAAAATGGCCTTTGCCGTTTTACCCGTCATTGCCTTCCTCCTTTCATTACATTTACAAAGTCATCCCTCCGACGAAACTAACTATTTTCGGCACGAAGCCGCCACTTCGTAGAAATGGGGTTCCGGCATACCGTCGATCAGCGTCTCTACTTTCTTGAAGAGCCCCTGTCGTTCATCGCTCAGATGCATGGCCATGAAGGTTTCTTTCGATTCATGCTCGACGACAGCGGCATACCGGTCCGTTCCCTCTGATGATTTCAGAAGATTCCGGGAGATGAAACCCTGATGTTTGGCGAAAAGCTCACTGGAGTGTTTGAACCATTCCCTGAATTCTCCGTCCTTTCCCGGCTTCAGAGGGGGGAAGTTGATCAGGTTTACGAAACGCCCTTCCT
>JAQUQY010000250.1 GCA_028715865.1 Syntrophales bacterium | reverse complement strand
GGCGGGTTTGGCATTCCCGATGATACCCGAGTGGCTTGAAGCCGGACTAAAGGAGCAGGGCGAGTGGCTTTTCTCCACGCGTGAGTTGAAAATGTCGCCGTACCTTCTCCACGAATACGGTGTGATGTAAGATGCTTTGAGTGGACACCAAAGGTGATGTACAATACATGTCGGAGGTGTCGGAATGGAAAGAATTCCCAACGCAGTATATACAAAAGAGTTTCGGGAAGAAGCGGTGAAGCTGGTGGTCGAACAGGGGTTAACAATACCTGAAGTGGGGCGAAGGTTATCAATTCCCAAATCAACCATATCGTATTGGGTGAGAGAGGCAAGAAAAGGGAACCTTTCATCCGTGGGTAGTTCAAAGAAAGCCCTGACCGCAGTAGAGATGGAATTGGCACAGATAAAGCGGGAACTAGCCCAGACAAAGATGGAGCGAGATTTTTTAAGAAAAGCGGCAGCGTATGTATGCCCTTTAGGGTACTTTGCAAAAGAGCCGCAGTCAGGTACGCGCTAATGAGAAAGCTGCGGTTTCATTACCCGATACCCTTTATGTGCCATATGCTGAAAGTATCGCCAAGCGGCTATTATGCATGGGCTTCACGGCTCCCTTCACCGCACGCCCATGAGGAAGCAAGGCTGGAGGTAGAGATAAAAGCGGCCCACGAGAGAACCCGTGGCACATTTGGACCGGAAAGGTTACAGCAGGACCTTGCAGCCCATGGTATCACGGCAGGCATCTGCCGGATCAGAAGAATCAGAAAGAAACTCGGCATACGATGCAAGCAGGTGAGGAAATTCAAAGCAACCACGAACTCGAAGCATACCCTGCCGGTAGCCGGCAATCTGCTGGAGCAGAACTTTGAAGCCTTATTGCCAAACAGGGCCTGGGTAAGCGATCTTACGTACATTTCCACGGATGAAGGATGGCTTTACTGTGCTGCCCATAAAGACCTCTTTAGCGGTGAGATTGTAGGCTACGCATTGGGACCGAGGATTACCAAAGAACTTGTCATCAAATCTTTATTGATGGCGGTGAAAAGGAAGCAGCCTGAACCTGGTCTCATCAATCATTCTGACCGTGGAAGTCAATACTGTTCCTTAGAATATCAGAGACTCCTTACTCGGTTTGATATGCAGGTTTCCATGAGTCGGAAGGGCAACTGTTATGACAATGCTCCCATAGAGAGTTTTTGGGGAACGATGAAGAACGAGCTTATCTATCATCGGCATTATGTCACAAGAGAACAGGCAATTAGAGAGATTACTGAATATATTGAGATATTTTACAATCGACAAAGACTTCAGAAGAGGCTTGGCTACTTATCCCCTGTTGTTTATGAACAGCAATTTTATGCAGGGAGGAATGCAGCTTAAATATTTTTTATTGGTGTCCACTATTGACATCAGGGGTCAATATTGTCGAGAATTAAGGTTTCCATGGAGTATCCGGAACAGTCCAAGGCGACATGCAAACGAATGCGACCCATTCGCTTTTTGACGTTTAAGCGCTCGACGGCGACGGCTACGATGGTTTTGCCTTCGGCCCCGCGGCCTCGTTTGCCGCACCGTTGGCCACCGATGAAGAACTCATCGACTTCGACGCGGCCGGAGAGCTTCTCTCGCTCCTGACGGATGGTGCACCGCCTGAGCTTTTGAAGCCAGGTCCAGGCGGTGCCGTAGCTGCCAAAGCCCAGCAGTTCCTTCAGGTTCGTGGCATTGACGCCTGATTTTCGGGTGGTAAACCACCACATGGCCTTAAACCAGTAGGTGATCGGTTTTTTGGAACTGTCCATGATCGTACCGGCTGTCAGGGAATGCTGGTGTTCACACCGGGTGCAGATATACAGGTTCCTTGAACTCAGCCAGTATCGTTGGCACCCGCATTTTCTACACACAAAGCCTTCAGGCCACTTGAGCTTAAACAGGTACCGGTAACAGGCCTCCGGATGAGAGAACCTGGCATCGAACTCGATTTCGGATCTTGGGAAGTCCTCGGTAATGGTAAAACCTGGCATGGCGGCCTCCTTTTTGATTGGTTGCGAGGCCATCATAACCCATACCTGTGACAGATCCGATCACAACTGAACCTACTGGAGCTTCATAGAGAACCGCATAATTTATTTATATCGATAATACAAGGCCATATAAGCTTAAAAATATTCGCCAGGCCCCTTGACGCAAAGAAATATCACATTACTTTATCGTCATAAAATTAGTAATATTTCAATTAATCATAGGAGGTGTGCGATGGACATTAAAAAATGGGTTCCTTGGAATTGGTTCAAGAAGGAAGAAGAGGATGCCGGTAAAATGGTACCGGTGAAACGCGAAAACGCCAAGGAGCAAGGCGGCGTGCCGGCCCATCCGCTGCAGCAGTTTCACCAGGAAATCGACCGGCTTTTCGATCAGGCGTTCCGCGGGTTCGGGCTGTCCCCATTCGGGTTCGATCAGCCCCTGTTTCCGCGACTGGCTGACGCCATCCTGAAGCCCACCCTGGATTTAGGCGCCACTGACAAGGAGTACACGATTACCGTTGAGATACCCGGCGTGGATGAAAAGGATGTCAAGCTGGAAATCATCAACGACACCCTGACCATCAGCGGTGAAAAGAAACAGGAAAAGGAGGAGAGGGAAAAGAACTACTACCGGATGGAGCGCTCCTACGGTTCGTTCCAGCGGGTGCTTTCCCTTCCCGAGGACGCGGATCAGGACAAGGTCAACGCCACCTTTAAAAGAGGCGTGATGACCGTGACCATGCCGAGAAAGGCACTGCCGAAATCGGATGTAAAACAAATCGAGGTAAAAAGCACTTAATATTCCATAGCCAACCAT
>JAQUQY010000249.1 GCA_028715865.1 Syntrophales bacterium | reverse complement strand
TTCCCATGGCTCTTCGGAACGCCCCCACAGGACTCATGAAGGAGCTGGGATATGGAAAGGACTACAAATACGCCCATGATTATCCCAATGCCCAGGTGCACCAGGAGTCACTTCCCCATGAACTGCGGGGCAAAACCTTCTACGATCCCACGGACAGGGGCTACGAAGCCCGAGTCCGGGAGCGAATGAAGTCATGGAAGTCTATGAAGGACAGTAAAAAACCTCAGCCTGAAAAAAAATAGTTGCCCGGACAATCAACTCCAACACAGTCCGGATTTGCCTTTTGCCTCCGGAAATTAAGCAAGCCATTTGTCATCGCTACAGATATTTGATATACTTGCCTTTATAAAAAAACAGACGCGCATGGAGGGAAAAGCAATGCACTATAATACCGCCCTCAGGGCCTACGGCTCGAAACGTCTGGAAGAAATCGAAAGCGCCGACATTCTTGTCGGAATTCCCTGTTACAATAATGAAAAGACCATTGAGCACGTGATTCAGATGCTCACCCACGGCCTGGCACGGCACTACAAGACCAAGCGAAGTGTACTATTCATAGCTGACGGCGGATCGACAGACGATACGAGAGAAGTGGCCAAGGATTTCCAGATAAAACCCTGGCAGGAAAAACTGGTTTCAATCTACCGGGGACCCGCGGGAAAGGGAACGGCGCTGCGGTCAATTTTCGAGGCGGCGGTTACGCTCAATACGGAGTCCTGCGTCGTGGTGGATTCAGATCTCAGGAGCATCACCCCTGACTGGATCGAGTATCTACTCAATCCAATTTTCAAGCATGGTTATCAGTTCGTGGCCCCCGTGTATTTGAGGCACAAGTATGACGGCACAATCACCAACAACATAGTATACAACCTGACCAGAGCCCTTTACGGCAAACGGGTGCGTCAGCCCATCGGGGGTGATTTCGCCCTGTCGCGGGAAGTCACCAAGTATTACATCGAACAGAACGTGTGGGAAACTGACGTTGCCCGCTTCGGCATCGACATCTGGATGACCACCCACGCCATAACCAGCAAGTACCGAATATGCCAGTCTAATCTCGGCGTAAAAATACACGATGCAAAGGATCCGGGGCAGCACCTGGGGCCCATGTTCCGCCAGGTGCTTTGGACCATCTTTTCACTCATGGAAACAAACGAGGCCATCTGGAAAAGTGTTAAGGGAAGTGAACCGGTGGAAACATTTGGATTCGAGGGTACAATGGATCCCGAACCCGTTACCATTAATGTGGATGGCATAATTGAACACTTTAAAATCGGCTACAGCCAGTTTTCATCGCTCTGGAAGGACATTCTCAGCGATGAGAGTTTCGAGGCGCTGGCTGAGGCGGCCGGCATGGATTCCGATAATTTTCACCTTTCCACGGAAAACTGGGTAAAGATACTTTATGAGCTTGCGGCCACCTTTCACCGGTGGTCAGTCAACCGCTACAAGCTGATCGACGTCATGACGCCCCTCTATTACGCCCGGGTAGGCTCCTTCGCGAGGCGCACATGGGATATGTCCTCCGACGAGGCCGAGGAAGTAGTTGAAGACCAGGCGATGAAATTTGAAACCCAGAAAGATTATCTTCTCAAGGTCTGGGATGAGGGCGTGAAATAATTTCGTTTGACCAAGACGCCATCAGACAAGGGGTCTGTCACCGTTGAGCCGTTCATAAACCCTGATATACTTGGCGATCATGTTGCCTAAGTCGTAATTTTCACGGGCTTCCCGCATTATGCGCCGGATCTGGGGCTCACGTTCCGCGGCGGACTTCCGGTGAAAACTGAGACTCTTTTCCAGGCCGAACATAAGTCCTCCCGAGTCGTAGTCCCTGAACAGGAATCCGTTTCCCACATCCTGGGGTGAGCCGTCGGTTTTAAGCCGAAGCTCACGGATTTTGTCGTGGTATCCACCTGTGTCACGGTTTGTAGCCGTGGCCCCGAAGAGGTTTCCAACCTGGTCTATCTGGCCGCAGGGCTCGTATAGAGATACTCCGAACACGTCATTCGCGGCGGCAAACCCCAGCATGGACAAGTCTTCCTGGTAATGTTGCCAGGCGATTTTCCCCCCCGACACCCAGGCGATACGTCCCAGGATTTCCTCGTGGGCTCGATCCCCGCCGACGCCGCTGGCAACGATGCCGATCTGCACGTCATTGTTTTCTATGGCAAATCGAAGCAGCATGTCTTCTAAAATGGCGACCCCCTTCTGGACAGGATCAAGGCGGGATGGCCAGAAGAAGAGAATGGCCTCCGGATTGATGTTAAGACCGCTCCTCTTCTGAAATTCCAGCAGATTTTCACGCTTGGCCGCCAGCACATCTGAATCGGGCCCGTATGTTCGCGCGAGATATGTGCAATTCTCTGGATACATGGTGCGTGAAGGCGCGTTGATAATCGCAAGGGCGTCGCCTACATAGTATTTCGCCTTTACCTCATCCCTTACGCTTGGAGGAATTATATGCTGATCCACAAAGTAGTCGTAGACCATTTCCTCCAAAAACCTCTGTCCCACAAAATTGATCATGGTTGCATTCTTTATGGCCGTGGCCTGGGCGTCGATGCACTTCTTGCCATGATCCTCAGAATAATAGAGAAAGGGAGACAACTCATCTATATTGATGCCGAAGAGCATATCCAGGGGAATGTGACCGGTAAAGCTGTTGTGTACGGTGTGAAGAAGCGGGATGCCACGTGATTTCAAGTACGCCGAAAGCACCCCTCCGGCCATCCAGTCGTGGCTGTGGACGATAAGCCTGTCCCGGCTTTTGGCGCGTATGTCCTTAACTATATGATGTATTATGTCCTTCTGGAATTCGGCGGCGTTAAGGGAGG
>JAQUQY010000248.1 GCA_028715865.1 Syntrophales bacterium | reverse complement strand
TCTCCCCGCAGACGGCGACTATTACCTGGGACCTGGGATACGAATGGAACGATAAAGAGTGGATGAAAGACCGGCGCAAAAGTAACAGTTTGGACGCCCCGATCTCCGTTTACGAGGTCCACCTCGGTTCGTGGATGAGGGTGCCGGAACAGAATAACCGGTCTCTCAGTTACAGGGAATTAGCCCATGCCTTGGCCGACTATGTAAAAGGAACGGGGTTCACGCATGTCGAATTTTTGCCGGTCATGGAGCATCCTTTTTACGGATCATGGGGGTATCAAATAGAAGGGTATTTTGCCCCTACAAGCCGATATGGGAACCCTCAGGATTTTATGTATCTTATAGATCATCTTCACAAGAGCGGTATCGGTGTGATCCTGGATTGGGTCCCTTCCCATTTTCCTTCGGACGCGCAGGGTCTGGTCTATGGGGACGGGACACATTTGTACGAGCATGCCGATATGCGCAAGGGGTTCCATCCCGACTGGAAGAGCTACATTTTTAATTACGGCAGGAACGAGGTAAAAGAATTTCTGATCAGCAACGCTTGTTTCTGGCTGGATAAATACCATATAGACGGCCTGCGCGTCGACGCGGTCGCTTCGATGCTGTATCTGGATTATTCGAGGAAAGAAGGGGAGTGGGTGCCGAACAAATACGGAGGAAGGGAGAATCTCGAGGCGGTTGAATTCCTGAAAAAGCTTAACGCGGAAGTTTACAGAAGTTTCCCCGACGTGCAAATGATCGCCGAAGAATCGACCGCGTGGCCTTCGGTCTCCCGTCCGCTCTACCTTGGCGGGCTGGGATTCGGCATGAAATGGAATATGGGATGGATGCATGACACGTTGGAGTACATGTCGAAAGATCCGGTCCATCGGAAAAATCATCATGGTCAGTTGACCTTAAGTTTATCGTACGCGTTCAGTGAGAACTTTATCCTCTCGCTTTCCCATGACGAAGTTGTTCATGGAAAAGGTTCTCTTTTGCAGAGAATGCCGGGGGATGACTGGCAAAAACGAGCGAATCTGCGTTTGTTATACGGGTATTTTTTCACACATCCGGGCAAAAAGCTTTTATTCATGGGGCAGGAGTTCGGCCAGTGGAGGGAATGGGATCATGACCGGAGCCTGGATTGGAACCTCCTGAAGGATGAAGCTCATGCACAGATACAACGTTGGGTCTCGGACTTGAATGATCTCTACAGGAGAGAACCGGCCCTGTATGAGCTGGATTTTTCCCCAAAAGGCTTCAGATGGATAGATTGCAACAACTGGGAAGAAAGCGTGATCATCTTTGAAAGAATGGGAAGATCGGAAAAGGATGTAATGGTCGTGGCATGTAATTTTACGCCTGTTCCCCGCAACGGTTACAGGATAGGAGTTCCGGCTGACGGGGACTGGAAGGAAATACTTAACAGTGACGCGAAAGAATACGGCGGCAGCGGGATCGGCAATTTAGGAAGTGTAAGAGCAGTCTCGACCCCTTTTCACGGGATGGATCATTCGATCTCCGTAGTTCTTCCGCCATTAAGCGTGGTTATTTTTAAATATGACAGGAAGTAGGTGTAATGGTGGCAGGGATTGTGCCGGACATCAAGAGGGATGGGGCCGATCCCGAAGCCATAGGGGAAACTAAATGACCCATACAAATAAGACCTTACAGCTAAAAAATGCTTATTCCCCAGTGATCCCGGTACGATCCATGAAGGTTGTGCTTCCGGCCGTGGTCATGTTCCTAATCTCTCTGGCGGGGCCGCTCTCCGCGGCACAGTACGACGACGAGGAAAGTTTTTTTTCCTATGGGAGGTTCTATAGCGACGCGGTGGTAATGGAAAAACCTCCGCGGGATGGGGCCCTGCAAAAAGAGGTCAGCAGGTTCCTGAACGAATTTTCAGAGGGTATATATGCCATTACCAGCGGGGACCTGAAACTGGCAGAAGAACACCTGAAGACAGCCAGAGGTATATGGCCGGAATATTTCGGGACGGATTTTCTTCTGGCCCGCATAAACGAGGATTCCGGGAACTTCCATCTGGCGGCCAGGTATTATAAAAGTTACCTTAATAAACTCCGTTCTTTCTGGCTCCGGGAGAACAGGATCTCCGAGAAACTTATAGAATCCCTTACGCCTCATGGGGTGGAAAACTATGAGAGGGCCAGGGATGCGGTCGAAAGAAGGCTGAAGACTTACGGTATCGAGCTGGACAGGGTAAGGCCTGTATATACTATTCCGCCGCTGGTCAAGATGCTGGTCTTGTTCTTTGCCGCGGTAGCAGGCTACGTTCTTTTATCATATGTCGTCCTGCCTTATGTGCGTAAACGCATACGTATCGCCGGAGCCCCCAAAGGATACTGGGTATGTCCCAAATGCGGAGTCGAGAACACGGTGCTTAATAAAGAATGCGGGACATGCCGTACCCCCCGGCATATAAGAAAATAGGATCGGAGATCCTGGACGAAAATGTCATGGCTTATGAACTAGCGCCGGGGGCGTTAAGTGGTATTGCGGGAACGATGGAGTGAATGTAAATATATACAACAAAATAAGTCGGGAATATGGGGATTATTTTACGGTAGTTAACTTAAGGAAAGGCAGGAAAACTTTGTCTTGTGCAGAAAATATGATACACTTAAGTCAAAAGTTAAACACAGCAAAGTTGGATTCATTTGTTCTTTGCATATAGCAACAGAGAAGGGCAAACCATTCGAAAGGATGGGACGCAAAGCTAAAGGGGCTTAGTCAGTGAACAGTGATTAGTGAGCAGTGAACAGTAAGACCGTTAACCGCTCACTGCTTACTGCCTCCTGTTCACTGGTTTGCCAGCCAGATACCGGTGCTG
>JAQUQY010000247.1 GCA_028715865.1 Syntrophales bacterium | reverse complement strand
TCGATACCGATACGGGCCTTCTCCACGTGTGGATGAAAAACATTGACGTGGACCGCCTGGTGGACACGCTGGGCAATATACCCGCGGACCTGATGAATTTCGGATTCCTTCTCATGAACCCGCCCCGGCTCATGATAGACAAGTACGTGGGGTTTTTCGAGAACATGGACAACAAGCCCTTTGTGGAAAATTTTGTCCGCATGGAAAAATGGATCTTCGACAGCCCTGATGTTCCGGGAGAGACCTTCCGGCAGTTTGTCAAGGACGGCTATCAGAAGAACCTGCTAATCCAGAACAAGATGGAAGTGGGCGGACGCAGGGTGGATCTGAAAAAACTGACCATGCCCCTGCTCAATTTCTACGGAATTTACGATCACCTGGTTCCTCCTGAGGCATGCGAAATGCTGACCAGTAAAGTCGGCAGCACCGACACTACTGATGTCAGTCTCGATACGGGCCACATCGGCATCTACGTAAGCTCCAAGTGCCAGAGGGAATTCGCTCCGAAAATCGCCCGATGGCTCAAGGAAAGAGACAAGCCGGAAGAGACCCTGGCGGGAGAAAAAGCCCTTCCGGGTAATGTTTCTCAAGAGGGGGCCGGCGGCAAGAAGACCACCGCGCCAAAGAAAAAAAAGAAGGCCCCGGCGGCCGGGACCGTGGCAAAAGAGAAGGCAACGAGGTCAAAAACGCTTAAAAGAGCGGCGGCAGGCGGATAAGCTGACGCCGGCGTTGGTTATCTACAAAAGGCTGCGGGAGAGAAACCATGACGGAGAAAAATGAGTATTTTAAAACCATAACAAAAGTATCACGAGTTCTCGGGAGTACCATGGACAGGGATGAAATTCTCGACCTTATCGTGAAAAGCATTGTGGAAGCCATGGGGGGCAAGGCGGCGGCCCTGTTTCTTTTAGATGAGGACAGGGAAACCTATGTTCTGGTGGCCCGGACAGGCCTATCGGATAAATATGTCCACGCGAACCTCGACCATGTCAGGGCCATAATGCCTGAAATGAAAGAAAAAGGCTATATCCACTATCTCGACGCCGCCACCGATCCCAGGTCTGACGACCACAACAGGGAGCAGAAGAAAAAGGAGGGAATAGTTTCCATCCTTGTTGTTCCCGTGATGGCCCGTGGATGCATGATCGGTACTCTTGCCCTGTACACAGCAGAGACCAGGAATTTTTCGGAGCGCGAAATCGAGTTTATGACAATCCTGGCCGAACAGGGGGGAATGGCCATAGAGAACGCCCGGCTTGTAAAGAAGCTGAGAGACAACAACAGGATGTTTCTGGACCTGGCGGCAAGCATCAACGCCAGCCTTGACCTCAAGGACATCCTGCAGGCGCTTACTAAAGACGTGGCTGAGGCAATCGGCGTAAAGGCCGCAAGCATACGCCTTCTGGAAGAAGACCGGACTAACCTGACCCTTGTTTCAAGCTACGGTCTCAGTAAAAAATATCTTAACAAGGGACCCGTTTCCGCCGAGAAAAGCATCTCTGAGGCCCTTTCGGGCAAATCCGTGGTAGTTAAAAACGCGTCCCGGGACAAGGGAGTACAATACAAGAAAGAGAAGAAGGAAGAGGGGATCGTATCGATTCTCTGCGTTCCCATAAAGGCCAAGGAAGAGGTTATCGGTGTTCTGCGACTATACAGCGCCAAATCCCGGGATTTTACGGAAGACGAAATCATGCAGGTCACGGCGCTGGCTTTCCAGGGCGGGCTGGCGATCCAGAACGCCGGCATGTACCTGATGCTGCAGAGCGACATGAAGGAATTGAAAGAGGAAACCTGGCGGCATCGGTCCTGGTTCTAGATCAAAAAAAAGGCTTCGCCGTCGGCGAAGCCTTTTTTTTTGCGGTTACATCTATTTCTTTTTTGACTTTGACGCCCTCTTCTGCTGAAAAGCCTTTCCCATTTCATTCATCATTTTCTGGAATTCATCGGTCTGACGTTTAAGCAGCTCCTGCAGGTTCAGTACGGATTCACCCGGTTCCATGCCCTTCTCGCCCAGAATGCTTCCCAGCTGCTCTATTACCTTTTCCTGCTCGGCGACCTTCGCTTTCAGGACCTCGCATTCCTGCTGAAGGGATTCCATTTCACCGCGGGGAACCACGTCAAAAAGGCCCATATATTCCCTGAGGGACTTCTGAAAGGACCGGGATGCCTTTTCATAAAGCTTGAGGTACTCGGCGCCGTTTTTTTCAAGCTTGTCCAGGCCGTAGGTGCTTTTGAAAAGTTCGGCAATGCCCTGTGAACCCGAACCCTCGAACCCCCCGCTCATAAAACGGCTAAGCTCTTCAAGCTGGCGTTGCCCCTTCGCGAGGTTTAATAATGATTTGCCCCAGAACTCAAGAAATTTTGCGTCCATGGCCGGATCTCCTTGTTTTTTTGCGGGAACCATCGTCAAGTCGAGCTTTTTCTTCTTCCAGGTCGAGCTGAAAACGAACGGGACCGCGATAGTCGCCGAACCGCTTGTGCAGCGCGTACTCCGTTTCAGGGTGAGACCAGGAAGTCGCGATGGCTCCATGTCCCTTTGGAAAAACTGCTACCTCCGCGTTCACGAAGTCAAGGGGCGCGATGGCGGAGTCCCTGTCAACAAGGTCATCCTTCTCGGCATAGCATAAAAGCCACCGGATTCCTTTTTTCTCAATATTCTTGAAATTCAGCTTCTTGCCGAACATCGTCACTGGCAGAGTGCCGTCTTCGGCCACGGGTACAGTATATGACTTAAAGCTTAGCTTTGTTATGTTTTCCGGCAGATCGTAGCGGTCATATATGAGCCAGTGGTTCATGGCGGCGGCAACAGGGCTGATCGATATATCCCTGTGGTCTGATTCGGGCAGG
>JAQUQY010000246.1 GCA_028715865.1 Syntrophales bacterium | reverse complement strand
GGCGGCCATTGAAGCGATAAAGCAGGCGGCGGACCTGTCAAGGCGCCTTATTACCTTCGCGAAGGGCGGTGGCCCGGTCAGGCGCCCTTGTGATGTTGGCGAACTCGTCAATGACGTCTTCCAGAGAAGCGTTACCGGCATCAAGGCTAAGCCGGTTGAGAAGAAATGCTTTACAGCTGAAGACCTCCGGGAAGCATTGGTCGATGAGGGGCAGGTGCGACAGGTAGTCCGCAATATGGTTGTCAATGCCATGGAAGCTATGCCTAATGGGGGTATGCTGAAAGTAACCGCTGAAAACTACAGGGTGTCGAACAGAGATTCTCTCCCGGTCCCCGAGGGTGATTATGTGCGAATAACAGTTGAAGACACTGGATCTGGCATTTCCGGAGACAAGCTACGACATGTATTCGACCCTTATTTTTCAACCAAACAAATGGGTTCACAGAAGGGTATGGGTCTGGGGCTCTCGGTCTGCCACTCAATTGTGGCTATGCATGGGGGCTGCATTACAGTGGAGTCCGTGCCCGGCGAGGGAACTGCCTTTCACGTGTATCTTCCGGCGATCGGCGATAGAGACGAATCATCCCCTAAAATGAAACAGAAAAAGAAACAATTGTTTCGAAAAAAAATTCTGGTAATGGACGATGTAGCCCAGATCAGGGACATGATAGGCAAATTGTTGAATGCCATGGGCTTCCAGGTGGAAGTGGCGGCGGATGGCGCGGAGGCCCTTGATCTCTATACGAAAGCCATCGCCACAGGCGAGGCTTTTGACATGGTAATACTTGACCTGACTATAAAAAACGGAATGGGTGGTATAGAGACCATTGAACAGCTTGTTCGAATTGATCCTCAAGTCAAGGCGATAATTCTAAGTGGTTATTCCAATGATCCTGCTATTGAGAACTACAGTGACTATGGATTCATGGGTGCGCTGAAAAAACCTTTCAGGAGAGAAGAGCTTGAGAATGTTATGTATAAAATATTATAGATAAACAGATCCATAACAGGGCTCGCAATCATAAGCCTGGGGCTTCCTATCCTGCGAGTTCCCTCTTTACGGCAATCCCCAGATCATAAAGACTGTAGGGTTTACTGATAAAAGTCCCGGCTCCCAGCTGCTGGGCGGACCGGACGTCATCGTTCATGCTGTAGCCGCTCACGATAACCGCTTTCTGACCCGGACGAAACTGGATGATACGCTCGTATGTTTCACGGCCGTTGATGCCGGGACTCATTATCATGTCGAGTACCACAAGGTCTGCCTCATTTGTTTTAAGGTATTTAACAGCCTCTTCACCGCTTGCGGCGGAAACGGTTTCGTAATCCAGGTTTTCAAGCATTGTGCAGGCAATCAGCCGCTGATCCTCGTTATCATCCACCACCAGAATCTTTTGGCCCTGTCCACGGCACTGCTCCAAGGGAATACGCTCTGCATCATCCCTGGCAATTTCTCCGGCAACGGGAAAGTACAGGGAAAAAAGCGTCCCTTCATCTCCGGTCTGCAAATCGATATAACCTTTATGATCATGCATGGTATTCCAGACAACGGTCAGGCCCAGGCCGGTTCCGCTTCTCCCAAGACTCTTTTTGGCGTAGAAGGGTTCGAAGATCCTGTCCATATCTTCTTCCGAAATGCCCGGACCATTGTCGGAAACAGACAAAACGGCATATTCGCCCGCGACGACATTCTCATAACCCTTCAGAGGGCTGTCCACGTAACGGTTTTCCGTGGTTATTGAGATAACGCCGCCGTCTTTGCCCTTAATGGCGTCCAGGGCATTGGAAAAAAGGTTCAGAAGGGTCTTTTCCACATGAATGAGGGACGCCTTGATGTTCATAAGACTATCGCTTAGATTGGTGTGGACGTAAATACCGTCTTGATCTTTGATCATGTCCATATATTCGGGACCGGCAAGAAAACGCTTGACGACGGTGTTCAACTGAACTTCTTTCATTGTGACGGTAATTCCCCGCGTGACGGTAAGGAGGTCCTGAATTACGGCGGCGGCCCGGAGTCCTGAAACCCTGATGGTTTCAAGAATCTGCCTGTGATTTTCAGGCAGATTCTGATCCATGAGGAGTAGGTCGGGATAGCTGACGATTCCCGAAAGAATGTTGTTCAGATCGTGAGCTACGCTGCCGGCGAGAAGTCCAAGCGCCTCCTGTTTCCTGGCCCGGGCAAGTTTTTTCTCGCTTTCGTTGATTTTGCGGTTGAGATCAGCCAGCAGGACTTCTGTTTCCAGTCGATCCTCTATGGCTGCTACCCGCTGATCCGCTTCAAGTTTTGACATAGCCTGCGAGACCAGGCTGGAAATGCGGCGCGCCAACTCGATGTTGCGTAGAGGGAAATGGGCTCGCTCCGGGTGCGTGCAGACAAACAGCGCAGGCCGTTTGTCCGTTCCCAAGGAAAAAATGAGTGCCGAACGCGCTTCTTTTCTCAGGAGCTCTGACTGATCACGCCACTCCTCAACCCCGGCCGTGTCGAAAATTGTTACGGGAGTTCCCTTTAACGCCCTCTGGAAAACAGCGCCGGGTTTCCAGGTTGTGTTATCAAACCGCTTGTCGGACACGGCTATCGTCGCCATGAAGCCGTCTTCGCAGTCCGCAAGTACAAAGGCGGCACGGTAATCTATTGGCTCGCGCAAGACTTCAAACAGCCTGGAAAAAATCTGATCGGAATCCCGCGCGGACACCAGGACCTGAAGGCCCGCGACCAAAACCTCAGCCACCTGGCGCTGCTGGGCCTCCAGTTTTCTGGCTTCTTCGAGGTCCAGCAATGTTTCCCGCAATTCTTCCGTGACGGACATTTCTTAATTTCCTCCGACATTCCCGAACGCCAGCACGACCACCATGA
>JAQUQY010000245.1 GCA_028715865.1 Syntrophales bacterium | reverse complement strand
GGGGCCAACAGAGTGTCGAAGTTTGAAAAGGCCTGCGCGCCTGCCGCTTCTCCCTGCAGGGTGTAGAAAAAGTTTACAACTTGGCCCAGGGCGCTGCGCAGGTGACGGGCGGGTCCGCTCTCCACCTTGCCCGCGGCGCCCCGGAAGCCTTCAAGGAGCAGGTCATAAAGGTCCCAGCCCACGCAGTAGACCGAGAGAAGGCTCAAGTCGTGAATGTGGAAGTCGCCGTTGGTCTGGGCCTGCTTGATCTCGGGGGTATAAATCTTGTTAAGCCAGTAGACTTTGCTTACTTCCGAGGAAATATAGTTGTTGAGCCCCTGGAGGGAAAAGTCCATGTTGCTGTTTTCGTTTATTTTCCAGTCAATTTTCTTCAGGTACTGGTCAACCAGGTCAACCTCCATGGTATTGGCGATCTCGCGGAGGCGGGCGTGCTGGTCACGGTAGATGATGTAGGCTTTAGCCGTTTTCCTGTATGTGGAGTCGAGCAGGACTTCTTCGACGATGTCCTGTATGCCTTCCACGTCCATGACGGAATCGCGGAACAACTTTTCCGCGAGGTTCAGCACCTTGATGGTAAGCCTCATTGCGGTCTTTTCGTCGAATTCCCCCGTGGCAGCGCCTGCCTTGGCAATGGCGGCGGTAATCTTGTCCGACAGGAAGGGCGCCTCGCGCCCATCACGTTTCCTGATGACCGTCTTCATGCTGTGTCCCCCCTAAGGACTCCCCTTCAAGAGCCGGCAACGAATCCGGGCATTAACGCGATCCTGAATGAGCCGGCCCGGGTATGATAAGAAGAAACGTCGCCTGAATCGCGGAAGGGAGTGTTTTTACTGCTAAACCACAATATATAGTGTAGCATCGTAGCCAATGCACAATATGTTGTCAAGAAAAAAGAAGGGGTTGTGAGAGATTTTTCACTAAACCATAAATCGCGGTTAACGCCTGGCATGATGAGGGGAAAATAGCTTGACTGATTTCATTGCGTCGTATTAAATTCTCAAACGCCTATAAGCCTGAGGCGTAAATGCTATATTAATAAAAGTTTTTGACGGTTTCAGGAAGGGAAAATATTCGTAGCCGGGAGGTCTGAAAACTTGATTCCACGATATTCAAGGCCGCTGATGGCTGACATCTGGAGCGACAGGAATCGCTATCAGAAATGGCTTGATGTGGAGCTTCTTGCCTGTGAGGCCATGGCTGTCCGGGGTATGATTCCCGAAGATTCTCTTGCCGTTATCAGGTCGAAGGCCGCCTTTGACGTGGCTCGAATTGAGGAAATCGAAAAGGAAGTCAAGCACGATGTCATTGCCTTTCTCACCTCAGTAGCGGAGCATGTCGGAGAAGAGGCCCGTTACATCCACATGGGACTTACCTCGTCTGATATACTTGACACATCATTCGCGGTCCTTTTAAAGGAGGCGGCGAACCACCTCATTGCCGGTGTGGACAGACTGCTGGGGGTATTGAAGAAAAGGGCCTTCGAGCACAAGGGAACAATAATGATAGGCCGTTCTCATGGTATACACGCAGAGCCGGTCACCTTCGGTCTGAAGATGGCCCTCTGGTACCAGGAAATGGCAAGAAACAGGGGGAGGCTCGCCAGGGCGAGGGAAACCGTGAGTTACGGCAAGCTGTCGGGTGCTGTGGGAACCTATGCCTTTGTGGACCCTTACGTGGAATCATATGTTTGTGAAAAGCTGGGGCTGAAACCGGCGCCCATCTCGACACAAATCGTACAGCGTGACCGGCACGCCGAGTACTTCTCCGCGCTGGCCATTTGCGCTTCCTCCATCGAGAAATTCGCCATCGAGATAAGGCACCTCCAGAGAACCGAAGTACGGGAGGTTGAAGAATACTTTTCGAAGGGGCAGAAGGGCTCTTCGGCCATGCCCCACAAACGCAACCCCGTGCTGTCGGAGAATCTGACCGGACTGGCAAGGCTGATGCGGTCGTACGCCCTGGTGGCGATGGAGAATATTCCACTATGGCACGAGCGTGATATCAGCCACTCTTCGGTGGAGAGGGTAATCGGTCCTGACGCGACGATTCTCCTGGACTTCATGCTTGGTCGTTTCACGGGAATGATGGAAGAGCTTGTTGTCTATCCCGAGAGGATGCTGAAAAATCTCGCCATGACCCGTGGGCTGGTATATTCCCAGATGGTTCTCCTCAGGTTGGTGGAAGGGGGCATGTCTAGAGAGAAGGCTTACGAAGTTGTACAGAAGCGGGCCATGCAGTCCTGGCAAGAAGAGCTGAATTTCAAGGCCCTGCTCCTCGAAGACGAAGACGTGAAAGCCGTCCTTTCAGAGAAAGATCTTGACGATGCTTTCCGGGAAGATAATTACACGACTCATGCTGACGATATTTTTAAACGTGTCTTCGGAGGAACTGATGAAGCTAAAGCTTAATTTTCTCCCGGCGTTAATGATTTTTCTCGTCATAACGGGTTGCGCGACTATCGGCGAGTATGCCGAAATCATGCGTCCTCAAAGGCTTTCCCGGGAATACTTGCGGTCCCTTGACGAGTGGACGCGGGGAAAAACCGTATATTCGGAATTTTCCACCCGGGCCAAGATGGTGTCCACACTGAGAGGCCGGGAGTTCGTCCAGTCCTACCTGGAGGAGTATGGCCGTATATATTCCGTCGAGTCAGGAACGGATGAAAGAAAACATCCGGCCATAGAAGCCGCAGCCTATGCTACGGAGTTTCTTCTCTATGTTTATGTGCCTGACCGTCAAACCATAGACCTGGACCGGAGCGATTCCGTCTGGAAGGCGTTTCTTCTTTCTTCCGACGGGAGGCGTTTTGAACCTCTGGAAATTCGGGAGCTAAGGGACGTGAGCCCCCTGGTTACCGAA
>JAQUQY010000244.1 GCA_028715865.1 Syntrophales bacterium | reverse complement strand
TTTTATCATGGAATCAACCTCGTTGGTTTGGTCTTAATGTGTGTATGAGCACCACATATCTACCTGAATCAACGAGGTTTTTCAATGTTTTTCTCCCCAAAAATCAACGTCAATCGCGGGTTTTGGGACTTTTGAAAAAGCCGGACCTGTCAGTATGAGTATTTGAAATTATTTAATAGTCCAGTAAATGGGAATTGTAAAGAACGTCATTTACCACACTTAAGCGTACGTTGCCGTGTTAATGGCGTGGGGGGCGTCGCGAACCGGAAGGCCTTCGACGCTGTTACGCGAGTAAACCCTGGAAGGAGCGCTGCTGTCACGCAGGTGCAGTTAGGCGACCAAAAGGATTGACGGTATTCATTTTCCGAAGTATTTTCGAATACAGGTAAATTGCATAGAAGGTTGATTCGGGCGCCGTCGAATTTCTGCAGGTGCTTAGGGAAGAAGGAGCAGGCGAGTTGAAGAATCTCATTCAACCCCCGCGTTTTTCCACCCAGCGCGCTTAAATACGCCAACAAGCCCGTGCATAAAGCCTGAGAAAAGGAGCCAGACATGGGAACCATGCATAAAACCGGCTGTGTCCTCTGTGCGCAGAACTGTGGTCTCGAAATTGAAGTTGAAAACAATCGCATCGTAAAAGTTCGGGGAGATAAATCCAATGCTAAAAGCGAAGGCTACGTCTGCCGCAAGGGTTTGAATGTAGCTTATCACCAGCACCATGCCGATCGCCTGAAGTATCCACTGAAGAAAGTCGGTGACGCGTTCGAACGGATTCCATGGGATCAGGCCATCGATGAAATAGCGGCGAAACTGAAAATCATCATTGGCGAACAGGGTCCGCGCTCCTTCGCCTACATGGGAGGCGGGGGTCAGGGCTGCCATTTCGAAGCGGCTTTCGGTGTGCGGCTGATGCGACTGCTGGGATCACAATACCAGTACAGCGCGCTGGCCCAGGAATTTGCCGGGGCTTTCTGGGTTTGCGGGCGTACACATGGCAAGCAGTACCTGCATGATCAGACGGATATCGACAACACCGATCTGCTTCTGGTGATCGGCTGGAACGGTATGCAAAGCCACCAGATTCCCCAGGCGCCACGACAGCTCAGGCGCCTTTCCAAAGATCAGGACAAGACATTGATCGTGGTTGATCCCCGGCTTTCCGAAACGGCAAAGCTCGCCGACATCCATTTGCCTATTCGCCCCGGCACGGACGCGCTGTTGCTCAAAGCGATGATTGCCATCATTCTGAAAGAAGGCTGGGAGAACAATAATTACCTGGATAACCACACATCGGATTTTAATAATGTAATGTCCCTTTTTGAAAACTTCGACGCGCGCTCCGCCATTACAATATGTGATCTGGACTATGAGCAGGTACGTGACGTGGCCCGACTGTTCGCCACGCGGAAATCATCACTGCGCTACGATCTGGGCATCTACATGGGACGCCACAGCGCGCTCAACTCGTACCTGATCGTTATTCTTCAATCCATATGCGGAAGGCTTTGCGTGCCCGGCGGCAATGTTATTCGGGGTCACATGATGCCCATCGGTCCGCACACGGACGAGCGTGAGTCCAGGATTTGGCGAACCATGACGACCAACGCGTTCCCTGTTTGCGGATGTTTCCCTCCCAATGTCATGCCGGAGGAGATCCTCTCGGATCATCCCCGGCGGCTACGCGCCGTTATAGTCACACAATCCAACCCGCTTCGTTCCTACGCGGACACGACGGCCTATGAACAGGCATTCCGACGTCTGGATTTGCTGGTGACGGGCGAAGTTGCCATGACGGAAACGGCATCCCTTTCCCATTACGTGCTCCCGTCGCGCACCGGATACGAATCCTGGGACGGTACCTTCTTCCCCATGACATATCCCGGCATCCATTTCCAGATGCGGCGCCCGATCATCGACCCGGAAGGGGAGCAGCTGGAACTGGGCGAAGTTCACACACGGCTTGCCGACAAGCTGGGACTGATTCCGCCTATTCCCGAAAACCTTTATCAGGCGGCATTTGGAGATCGCGAGGCCTACGCCAAAGCCCTGATGGAATACGCGATGACGGAACCCAAAGCCCTGAAAGCCATGCCCTTCATCCTGGGCAAGACGCTGGGCAAAGCCCTGGGGTCCGTCCATCTGGCGGCATTATGGGGCATGCTCCAGGCAGCCCCCGCATCCTTTTACAAAAACGCCGTCCGGGCCGGTTTTAAGGCGGGACCGGGCCTGGGCGAAGAAATCTTTCAGCGGATTCTCGACCATCCCGAGGGCATCTGGGCAGGGGAAATCGATGGGGAAGATAATTTCGCGGAAGTTAAAACGGAAAATGGAAAAATAAACCTGCACATCCCGGAACTGCTCGATGAACTGAAAACCATCGAATCGAAGCAGGAAGAAGCGGAGCTCACCCTTCCCGCCGAATATCCGCTCATTCTAATGGCGGGACGGCACATATCCACCAATGCCAACACGCTCATGCGTGATCCCGCCTGGAACGAAGGCAAACGCGCCTGCACACTGGCGATGCATCCGGACGATGCGGCTGCTTTAAATGTAACAGACGGTCAGCGGGTCAAGGTGACCACGGAAGCAGGCACGGAAGAAATTGAGCTGGAAATCACGGACACTTCGCGCAGGGGACATGTGGTTATGCCTCACGGCTTCGGCCTGGTCCATAAAGGCGTCAAGTACGGCGCGAACGTCAACCGGCTGACCAAAAACACGCACCGCGACCGGTTTGGCACGCCGATTCACCGGTTTGTCCCATGCCGTGTGGAAGCGGTTTGATGCAGGGAAGTTGCTGATACAACAAAATCAATGGAAACTCATTGTGCGTTTATGTGTTGACAAAAACCGCAGGTATTTTGAT
>JAQUQY010000243.1 GCA_028715865.1 Syntrophales bacterium | reverse complement strand
CGCCAAGACCTACGCGCCGCGCTCCAAGGTGCTGACGGATGTCATAATCCATAAGCAGGATGAGGCCAATGACGTAAAGGAGAAACTGTGCGCCAGGGTCGTTAAGTGGACCGACTCCGGATGGGAAGCTGAGGATGTAATGGTCTTTAAAGTGGATTCCCGCGGAGACTTTGCGGGAGACCCTGAGGTTTACAAAAAAAAGATGATATCGATGAAAGAAACACCCAAGGATTTCGTGACCAACCAATGGGACCCAAGATTCATGAGCTATCGGCAGCTCTCGGATTATATCAAGGTTTTCAAGAATAATTCCCCGCTTACCACAAGACGCCTCACAGTGGACCTGTTTTACAAGTTCTCTTTCCCGTTCACCGCTCTGGTACTTTTGATCGTCGGAGTGCCTTTCAGCATCGAAACGGGCCGGGCTAACGCCCTGATAGGCATGGCGAAGGGGATAACCGTCGCCATGATATATCTTCCGGTTATGGCCTTTTCCCTGGCGCTGGGGAAAGGCGGGACGCTTCCTCCCATAGTTTCGGTATGGTTGGGGGAAGTTGTATTTCTTTTTGCCGGGGCGTATTTCATAAATAGGAAAAGCTGACGATCCGCACTCGTTTCCACGGTCCTTTAAACCGCAGACTTTAGACAATAGACCATAGACAACGGACCCTGTTTCACGCTCCCGTATCTCTCCCCGGGTGGGGAAAGGGCGATGAAAGGTCTAAGGTCTATAGTCTCATGTCTATGGTCTTCAGCCGTCGGCAAAGGATTCTTGTGGGGATCAGATCACTCTTGCCAGCGTAAAAGCTTTTACCTCTGCTGCACCTGCTCTAAGAAGCTCGTCCGCGCATGTTTCCAGCGTTGCTCCCGTGGTCATCACGTCATCGGTTAAGAGTACCGTTTTCCCCGTTAAACGAGTTTTATCTACCACAGCGAAAGAACCTTTAAGGTTCTCAAGCCTCATTTCCCTTGTTAACCCCATTTGCGGACAAGTAGCCTTTATCTTGAGGAGCGCTCTATGTAGAACAGGGGCCGCAAGTGTTCCCGTTAATATATCCGCGATGAGCCCGGCCTGGTTATAGCCTCTTTCCCTGAGTTTTGACGGATGGAGAGGGACCGGCACAATGACATCAGCCGCACCATATTCGAAGCCATTCTCGAGCGCATACGAATTCAAAAGATCCGAGAAAAGCGCCGTCATCCTTTTTGACCCGCGGTACTTGAATTGCCGGATACATTCACGAAGGGCGCCCGAATAAGGTCTGCAGGACCATATCCCCGTTATGTGTCCCGAAGCTGAGAGAGGGCAGGAGGGGGATGAGAATATTTCCGCCCGGCACCGCCGGCATATCGGATAAGGATGTTCCGCCGAGCCTTTTCGGCACGAATGGCAGATCTCGGGGAGAATGAGGCTCAATCCTGATCCCAGTATCTTAAGTAAGCGGTTGGTCATAAGTGCTCCTTTTTTCAGAAGACAGACAACAGATGTCAGATACCAGATATCAGATACCAGATATCGGATGGCTGATATCCGTAATATGTCATCTGTCCTCTGTTTTCTGTTCTCTGACTTCTGTTTAGCTTTGTCTTTTTCCCCCTCTATTGTATAAGACAAAATTTTCGGCCGGATTCTTTCAGAAACCGGGATTTTATTGTCTTGCGTTTTTGCCGCCATGAGCTAAAATAAGGAAAACATTGAATCGAAGGCTGTCCAAGGAGGCCATCCATGAGCAAAGACACGATGCTCAATCTATCTATGTTGATGTTGCGGCTCATTCTCGGGGGCATTTTTATTGTCCACGGGGCGCAGAAGCTTTTCGGCATGTTCGACGGGATCGGAGTTGAAGGTACGGCAAAAATGGTAGAGGGGTTAGGGTTTTCCAACGCCTATACCCTGGCCGTTGCCTGGGCCTCGACTGAATTCGTGAGCGGTATTCTGCTTGTGCTGGGGATACTGTCCCGCGCGGCGGGAGCGGTGATATTCTTCCTTTTGGCCGTGCAGCTTTGGAAAGCTAACCTGTCCTTTGGTCTTTTTCTCCAGAGCAGTGAGATAGAATATAACCTTGTGGTCCTGGCCGCCTGCATCCCTCTTGTACTTCTCGGAGGAGGCAGTTGGTCGGTGTGGGACGTGTAGTTCAGAAGACAGAAGACAGAACTCCGGCATTGACCTCTGTTTTCTGTTCTCTGACCTCGGTCATCTGACATAGCTCTTGACCCCCGCAATGGGGACTGATAAAATACACGCAAAAGAAAGCGAGGTGCTGTTAATATGAAGATCGTAGTAGACAAGAACACTTGTATAGGTTGTGGTCTTTGCGCCCAGATGGCCCCTGATGTATATGAGATGCAGGGCGATGTAGCTGTGGTGAAAGCCGGCGATGTTCCCGCGGCCCAGGCCGCTGATGCTAAGGGCGCTGCGGATCAGTGCCCTGTTTCGGCCATTGCGGTCTCTTAAGGAGATCGTATCGTCCGGACAGCTCCGGAACCGCGTTCCAAGTATCCGTCAACCCCTCTTAAAGCCTGCTTTGGCCGGTTTAATGAGGGGTTGATCTTTAAAGGGGTATCAATATATGCGCTACATAGCTTTTATGGGACAGGGCATGGGATCGAGGCTTAAAAGGGCGTTGGCCCTGCTCCTTCTTGCGGTCATCGCAACTTTGGTTTTATTGTTTTTCTTCGTAAGTTCCCACCGTACCATCCCTATCCTTATGTATCACGAAGTGGCAAAGGGAGGGGCGAGTTCCCTTGTGGTCTCTCCTGAAAATTTCGCGAAACAAATGGAATTTCTCCACAAGAGCGGGTATAAGGTCATCTCCCTTGACGAATTTGTCTCCGGCATCAATAAAGGCAAGGGGTTCATGCCAAAGACGG
>JAQUQY010000242.1 GCA_028715865.1 Syntrophales bacterium | reverse complement strand
GGCGGGGATTGTTAGCCAGTTCTTCCTCCAGTTCTTCAAGGCGCTCGCCGAACCTTTCCAGCATAACGAAATAATTATCCACAATGGCATCGAGCAGGGCGTAGGCAAGGTAATCGGATCCCTTTTTTCTGATCCGCCCCTTTCCGCTGAGCAGCCTTTTCCTGATGGTACCGAAAACATCGCCCCTTGACTCCTGGAATGATATAACAAAATCAGCACCAAGGATGAGACTTACCTGTTCCGTCTTCACCCGGTCCTGGTCAGCCTCAAAAGAAAGCATCTTCAGTATAATTAGAATATAGTTTCCATAGTCTTCCATTTTCGGACGCTGTTCCGCCGTTAGGATATCTTCCTGGCTGAGTGCGTCCACGGCGTAAAAGGTTCCGATTTTTTCTATTATATCAACCTGATGAAGGCCGTCCACATTGATCCAGGTTACCGGAAAACCTCTTTTTATGGCCAGGCATTCTTCGATCGTGGCGGGAACGGTCTCCAGGGCTCCATCTGGTCCATAGTCAAAGCGGGTAATTAAAGCTTCTTCCACCCTTCGTTCTCCAACGTGCATGAGCGTTCCCGGAGGAAGGCCGGCCTTCTTGGTACGTGTCGTTATCAATCTCCCGTTTTCCATATGAAACACCCCATACAAGGATTTAAAAAATGTCCTGGTTTCCGCTACCTTTCCCGTCCGTAACCGCGGCTTCACTTTCATTCCTCAAGGCTATAGTAAGCGGCCTCCTTTCATCCTGGGCAAGATATGTGGTGCTCGTGGGGAAAGCGAACTCTATGCCTTCCCTCTCGAAGGCCCGCATGATTGCAAAATTGATTTTTTCCCCAAAGGCTACCGCGGCCCAGTGGTCGTTTTCCCTGTACCAGTAAGCAACTATGATATTGAGGGAAGTGTCGTTAAAATCGTTGAAATGAACCCTTGTCGGGTAATCGGGATGCAGCTCAGATTTTTCTTCAGAAAGAATCTCGCGAATCATATCAACGGCTTTCCCGACCTTGTCCGGCGGAGTATCATAGGTTATGGTCACATTCATATTCCTGCGCACAAAGGGCCGTTTCCTGACGTTTTCGATAGTGATGCTGGCCATGTGCTCATTGGGAATGTAGAGAAGGTGACCTGTAAAGGTTCTCACCTTGGTGCTGCGGAATCCGATTTCCTCGACAATTGCATGGGTCCCGTCCACCTGTATCCAGTCGCCCACCACAAAAGGCTTGTCGATCATGAGCATGAAACTTCCAAAGAGGTTTTTCAACGTATCCTGGGCCGCCAGGGCCACGGCAAGGCCACCGATCCCGAGACCCGCAAGGAGAGAGGTCATGGGCTGCCCAGTGGCCGCCTTGACTAGGTATATAAAACCAAATACAACCACCAGTACCTTAAGAACAATTCTCGCCATCTGGACAAAATTCATGTCCAGTTCGTTGTCCTCGCGCTTCACGAAGCGGGTCAACTCGTACTCTATGACGGCCAGTAGTTTGTAGAGAAAAACAAAGACCACGAGAGCGGCAATAACACTGATAGCGGTGTCCGAAACCTGAGTCAGGGCTTCAGGAAAGTCGAACATCTCCTTGGTAACATAAATTGCCATTGCCAAAAGAATAAGACGGATAGGCCATAGCGTAGACTCAACCACCAGGCGCAACTGAACCTGGTCCGCCGCATCCCTGAGAGAGTTCGTAAGGGCACGGAGAAAGTCGAGGAGCATCTTCCCGCCCGTGTATATAACGGAGAATATTCCCACCAGCAGACCGTAGCGCCACCAGGGAGACTGCCACACCCACGAGGGGAATATTTCTTGCTGGGTGTAAACAAAAAAAATGGCGCCGCACAGAATTCCCAAAATCCTGAAAATGCCCTTAAGGTCCTTCATTACCCCTGCCGACGGAAGCTTCTTATCATCGGGAATCTCCTCTGCGCCCTCCACTGGAGCGGCAGAGGGCATAATGGTCAGGTATAAAAGGTCCAGGATCTGCACAAGCTGAAAAACAAATAGAATGATAGCCACGGCTATGAGGAATGATTCCAGGCCTCCCAGAAGAAGACTTATGCCCTCGGGCAGAACCAACGGCATCTGGGCGATCCGCAGCAGCAACACGGCCACAACGAGCCGAATTGATGGCGCGAAGGCGGACAGGTAGGCACTCCAACGCTTAACCATCCTGAGTTCCTGAATTTTTTCGATGCGGAGCAAGGCCCGGCGCCATATAAACTCCATCAAAATAAAACCGAAAACCAGTATGATGCCGGAAACAACGAAGTTCCATGGTTCATTCCCGGCAATCAGCCCTTCAAAAAGCCTAACCAGGTATTCACCCGTCGAAAAAATCACATCCATAATTCCTCCTCATTTCTCTGTCCGGCAAAGGGTTTACGGCTTCAAACCCCGAGCTATGGATAAACGGGTACTGAGTATAACACCATAAATACGTTTTTTCACGAACCGAAAGTAAACGGGGGCTCTTGCCATGCCGGCAAGGAACGTAGGCTTATCCAGTTAGACATGGAAAAATGAACGCTATAAAATATTTCTAAATCTTGTACTTCTGCTTTTTCCGCACCAGGGTCGATGTGTCGATACCTAGAATCCTGGCAGCTTCCTTCAACGTCTCCGCTTCCTTGAGACAATTCCTGATAACAGCTGCTTCGTGAAACTCCATCTGCTCCTTTAAAGTTCCATTTACAGTAGCTGACCCGGCATTTCCTCTCCGAAGCGCCGACACCTCATTGAGCATTTCACGGTCCAGAACACTGGCATACTCGTAGCCGTCCAAAATCTGGTCCCCTATCGTCTCAATCTCAATGCGTTCCTGTGGAGACATTATAACAATTCTTTCGATTACGTTTTTCATTTCACGGATGTTGCCAGG
>JAQUQY010000241.1 GCA_028715865.1 Syntrophales bacterium | reverse complement strand
GACACCAAGGAATCGCTGAAGCTTTACAGTGACATGTACAACGAAGTCAAGGAGCGCGTCGACAACAAGATCGGCGCCGTTGAAAATGAAAAATACCGGATGGTATTCGGTGAACTTCCCCCCTGGCACGCTCTCAAAATCTTTGATGAACTTGCGGAAAGAGGCTGGAACTTCGTTGTAGAGAGCTGGGCCTATCATCCCCCCAAGCCCATTGATTACAGCAAGATCAGTGACCCTCTGGAGCGCATCGCCACCCATACCTATGAGTGGATGACGGGCTATTTCGCGGACGCCCTCAGAGAGAAGGAATACATGGGCTACTTTGCCTATCCATATGTTGAGTGGGCAAGGACTTATCAGTGTGACGGCGGACTGTTTCACCCGCTCCTGACCTGCCGCACGGCCACCAACCACCTGATCCTGGCCCAGGACCGTCTGCTGAACAAGTGGAACGTGCCTTCCCTGATCGCGGAGGGGGACATCGTCGACCTCAAGCTTTTCGACTACGCCGAAACGATGCGTAAAGCCGTCGTACTCGAGGAGATGATGGACCACTACAAGAAAGTCCGGCAGGAAAAAGGGCTTGAGTGGTAACAGGCGCAAAAAATCAGCGATAAGGAGAATTTACCGATGACAGCAAAAGAAAATAAAGGGCTTGCCCGGGCCAGGGATCTCTACGGCAACAGGTCTCAACGGGCGGAGGAACTGAAGGCGGAAGGAAAAAAAGTCATGGGATATTTCTGCCTCTATCCGGTTCTGGAACTATTCACGGCATTCGACATAGTCCCTTTCAGAATCCTGGGAGACATGGATGAACCCATAACCAAGGCGGACTCATGCCTGCCGACTATCGTATGCCCCTTTATCCGAAGCTCACTCGATCTGGCGCTTAAGGGCAGGTATGACTTCTTCGACGGTGTCGTGATGTGCCACAGCTGTGAAGTTGGGGAAAAGGCGGCCCACATCTGGCGCATCTACACGGATCCCGCCTTCTTCCACTTCCTTGACACGCCCCACACGGTACATGATAACGCCGTAGAACTCTTCAAGTCCCAGATAGGGGATTTTCAGAAATCTCTTGAGGGTTTTACAGGAAAGAAGGTCACCAATGAGCAAATCAAGGCGGCCGTTGATATCTGCAATGAGCAGCGATTGCTTGTGAAGGAGCTTTATGACCTTAATAAATCAGACCCGCCCATCATTTCGGGTGCTGAAATGATCCAGGTCATGGTGGCCCTGATGAGCATACCTGTTTCCGAGGGCATAGAGCTGCTGAAAGAAGTTTTGAGCGAGGTAAAGGAACGCACGGACGGTCCGCAGAAGAAGCCTCACAGGGTGGTTCTCTGGGGCACTGTGATCGACAACACAGCCTTGATTGAAATGATAGAAAACGTCGGGGCCAACGTGGTTATGGATGACACCTGCGTCGGCAGCAGGGCCTATTTCCCCATGGTCGAAGTTACGGACGATCCCCTCGAAGGCATCGCGCGACGCTACCTGATCGAAATCAAATGCCCCCGAACCTTCCACGAAGCCTCCTATGGCGAAACAAAGAAGGATTATATGGAGGATCTGGAATATCGTTTCGGCTACATTAAAGACTATGCCAAGGAATGGAACGCCGACGGCGTTATCCTGCAATCGGTAAGATACTGCGATATTCACGGATATGACACGCCGGGCCTCCAGGACTACCTGACCCATGTCGGCCTGCCTAACATCTACATCGAACATGATTACAGCGAGGGTGCCCTGGCGCCCCTGCGTACTCGTGTTCAGGGATTCCTGGAGCTGATAGGTTAAGTGAAACCAGGCAAACACAAAAACCCCAGGCGCCACGGAAAGGCCGCGGCGCCTGGGATGGGTTTTGAGTAATTATTCTATTCAGGAGGACAGGAAAATTTATTTCGCGGGCATTGACTTAGGCTCCACCATGACAAAGGTGGTAATCGTAAACGAGCACGGAAAAACACTGGCGGCCCTCATCGGGCCTACGGGCGCCGAGCACCGCCGCCTGGCCAACAAGGTAATGACGGACGCGTTGGCCATGGCCGGCGTCAAATTCCAGGATCTGTCCCATGTTATCGCCACGGGTTACGGGAGAATAAACGTTCCCTTCGCGGACCGGCAAATTACGGAACTGACATGCCACGCCAAGGGGGTGGCAAGCCTCTTCCCGGCTGTCCGCACGGCCATAGATATCGGGGGACAGGACGCCAAGGGCCTCAAGATCAGAGACGGGAATCTTGTCGACTTCACCATGAATGACCGTTGCGCGGCGGGTACGGGAAGGTTTCTGGACGTCCTCGTCGGCACACTGGGCCTCAAGATAGAGGAGCTTGGAGACGTTTCCCTGAAGTCAACGGAAAAGCTTCAAGTAAGCAACATCTGCACAGTTTTCGCTCAGATGGAAATTATGGCCTGGCTAAGCCAGGGAACGGCGCTTCCCGACATCGTTGCCGGCCTGCATGACGCCATCGCCAAGCGCGTGGTAAACATGGTTAAAAAGTTGAAAATAGAGCCTGATGTAGTATTTACCGGGGGCGTGGCGAAGAATGTTGGAGTGGTCAAAGCCCTGGAGGATTACATGGGACTCAAAGTTTACGTACCCGAAGAACCTTTGCTTACGGGAGCCCTGGGCGCCGCCCTCGCTGGCAGGGAACTGGCTCTAAAAGCCATCGCGGAGGGAAAACCTGTCCATGAAAAGGAACTCCGGCTGAAGGAAGCGACTTTTTTTGAAGTGGAAGGCAGTTGAATATGGCCGTTTATATGGGTATGGACATCGGTTCGGGAACAAGCAAGGGCGTAATCCTGAGGGACGGCAGGCCTTTCGTTTACCATATTCTGCCCTCGGGCACGGATTACAGGGCCGTCGCGAGC
>JAQUQY010000240.1 GCA_028715865.1 Syntrophales bacterium | reverse complement strand
GTGTCTGATTATTTTCGCCTACCGGTCCCATCACGAATACCCTCTGATCATAGCCGCGAATCGCGACGAATACTATGGTCGTCCCACGGAAGCGGCGTCTTTCTGGGAAGACAACCCCGATGTTCTCGGCGGCAGGGATCTCAGGGGAGGTGGGACCTGGATGGGGGTGCACAGGACGGGAAGACTTGCTGCAATAACCAATTATCGAGATCCACTGTTCCTCAAGCCCGATGCCCCGTCACGGGGAGAGCTGGTCAGCTCCTTTCTTTTGGAGGACGGGGACCCCAGGCACTACCTTCGGCGAGTCCGGGACAGTGGGGAAGCATATAACGGCTTCAGCCTTCTCCTGGGAAGCATGGATGAACTCTTTTACTATTCCAATAAGGGGGAGGGGATATCCGTAGTAAATCCCGGCATCCATGGCCTGAGCAACCGTCTGCTGGATACTCCATGGCCAAAGGTGGAGCGGGGGAAAAAGCTTCTCTCTGATCTTCTTGCCAGAGAGGAAGTTCTCTTGCCGGATAAACTGCTCGACATTCTAAGTGACGAGGATCGTCCGCCCGACCACCTTCTTCCCGACACGGGAGTGGGGATTGAATGGGAGCGTCTGCTTTCGGCGATATTTATTTCAAGTCCGTCTTACGGAACGTACTCTTCGACGGTTCTGCTGGTGAACAGGAAAAACGAGGTCCTGTTCATGGAGCGGGACCACAGGCCGGGAGCTTCCATGGGCAACCTTTCCCGTTTTGAGTTCACAATTGATTCAGAGTCAGGACATCATGGTTGACAGGGAATATCCCAAAGTGCCGCGTCTTGGCGTAGGGGCCCTCCTCACAGGCGATAAACCTTGTCACCCGGCAGAATGTTGAATCCCTTGTTCTGAAGAATTTCGATGGCTTCATCGGTACGGTCAAAGCGGAAGATTATTATGGCGTTTTCTCCGCTTCTTTCCACGAAGGCGTAGGTATATTCAACGTTTACGCCTTTTTCCGACAGAGCTTCCATGATGCCGTGGAAACCGCCGGGGCGGTCGGGAACCTCGACGGCCACAACGGCGGTTCTTCTAACGGTGAATCCGTTGCCCTGGAGGGCTTTTTCAGCAGAGTCAGTGTCGTTTACTATGAGTCTCAAGATGCCGAAATCGGAGGTGTCGGCAAGAGAAAGAGCCCTTATGTTGATTCCCGCATCCCTCAGCACTCTCGTAACTTCCTCCAGGCCGCCGGGCTTGTTCTCCAGGAATATTGATATCTGATCAACCTTCATGTTTTCCGCCCCTTTCCGTTTCAGATGTTTCTTTTATCCACAACGCGGCTGGCTTTGCCTTCAAAGCGCTGAAGACTCTTGGGTTCAACCAGTTTTATTGAAGCCGTTACTCCAAGGTAGTCCTTTACATCCTTGGCTATGCGGCGTTCGATCTTCTGGAGCGATCTAACCTCGTCAGAGAATATGTGATCACCCACTTCGACGCGTATTTCAAGGGTGTCAAGCTTTCCATCCCGGTCAACGATAAGTTCATAGTGAGGCTCAAGACCTTCAATGGCCAGCAGGACGCTTTCTATCTGTGACGGGAATACGTTGACTCCCCTTATGATCAGCATGTCGTCGCTTCTTCCGGAAACTCTCGCCATCCTGGTGAGTGTTCTTCCGCACCGGCAGGGTTCTTTCATCAGGCTTGAAAGATCACCCGTCCGATAACGGACAAGCGGAAAGGCCTCCTTTGTGAGCGACGTGAACACAAGCTCGCCCCGCTCGCCGTTCTTCACTTTTTCTCCCGTTACGGGATCGATGGCTTCGACGATAAAGTGGTCTTCAAAAACGTGCAGCCCCTTTTTGCCCTCCGTGCATTCCACGGATACGCCGGGTCCGATTATTTCGGAAAGGCCATAGATATCAAGGGCATTTATTCCCAGACGCTCTTCGATCTCGTCACGCACCTGTTCGCTCCACGGTTCCGCTCCAAGGATGCCCACCCTTAACCTGAGTGATTTCATGTCCACGCCCATCTCATTGCCCTGCTCAGCGAGAAACAGTGCGTAGGAAGGAGTGCAACAGATTGCCGTGGGCGCGAAATCCTGAAGGATCATGATCTGTTTTTTAGTGCTTCCTCCGGACATTGGAATAACGCTCGCGCCGAGCTTTTCCGCTCCATAGTGAGCTCCAAGGCCTCCAGTAAAAAGGCCGTATCCGTACGCGTTGTGAATTATATCGTTCTTGGTGAGGCCCGCGGCCACGAAGGATCGGGCCATGAGGGTCGACCACGTATCGATATCCCTTTTCGTATAGCCTACCACGGTAGGCTTGCCCGTAGTTCCCGAGGACGCGTGAAGCCGTATTACGTTACTCATGGGGACGGCGAAGAGCCCGAAGGGGTAGTTGTCTTTCAGGTCCTGTTTGGTGGTGAAGGGAAGCCGCTTCAAATCGTCGAGTGTACGGATGTCGTCGGGTGTAACTCCAGCCTCGTCAAAGGAGGTGCGGTAGAATCCGACGGTGTGATAGACGCGCTCAACAACCTGTTGCAATCGCTTGAGCTGTAAAGCTTCCAAAGCTTCCCGGGGCAGTGTTTCAAACTCTTCGTTGAAAATCATGTAGCAGTCTCCTTTTTACGATATACTCACCCGTAGTACTCATCTCATGCCTGTCAGGTGACGCCGCCGGGAAATGTTCGAGAGGCACGCGGCTTCGGGCCATTCCATAGTTCGGGGATGCCCGCAGGTTCAGGTCAAAAGTATCAAAATACTCGGGAAAAAACAAGCCGCAAGACGTACCCAAAATCCGCGATAGATTTTGCGTGGAGCGCTTTATCGGCTCATGAGAGCTCAAAAAAAGTTTTTCACCTCATACCGGTCATGGAATCCGGCCCCATCTGGTTCCATTAGGCTCGATTTCCGGA
>JAQUQY010000239.1 GCA_028715865.1 Syntrophales bacterium | reverse complement strand
CGCTTTTTTCAGCGCTTCTTCGAGCATGTCGGTGGATTCCTTCACTTTCTTAGCGTTCCATCTGATAGGCACAATTTAACCTCCTTTCCCAGGCATGGGTATCCCTGTAGATTTGAGCGGTAACCCGCTCATCACTGACGCCTAACCGAAAGCTAGGCGTCAAGGTAAGAGGGCTACAGGCTAATTTTTAAAGGCGAAGTTAATGGCTTCCTTCATTACCTCAGACCAGCACTCCAGACCAAACTCCACACCCTTTCTGACCTGGTAAAGCACATCATCGGTTATCGTTTCGGGTGGGATATTCATTTCTTTGGCGCATATGAGGACATCTTCTCTGGTGAGGATGAAGATAGTATCTTTATCGGCCATGACCGGCTGCCTCCTTTCCCGGGCATAGGTAGCCCTTGAGATTCGATCCGTTTATCGGTTTAGAATAATGGCGTCTGTCCCGGCATTACCTCGTTCCCGTCTCTACGTTTACTCGAAGATTGGTTTCGCGCTCGGTTGAGATATGCCTGGCGCTGCGCCTCGGTGGGAACGCGCCTTGTTTCTTTCGGCTCATGCTTTATCTCCACACGGGTAAGCCCCCGTTCAATCCAGGGGTCTACCCAATGATGGAAATCGGAAATAACCTTCTTTTCCTCATCCGGCTTGTGGCTGCCGTGTCCCCACATACCGCCAAAACCATAGGGATTAGGGTATGGCTTTATCTCGATGGTTTCATCAACGTGAATATAGTCGGTTTCACCATCGTCACTAACGGCGTGAATAGGGGTGATAACAAGAAGAGCAAAACTCTTTTCATCATCCAGCTTGAAGTTTGCCTTTTCCTCTTCTTCGGCAGTTGGGATGCCGGGGATTCTTGCTTGTCCTAACATTTCACCTCCTTTTCTGGGTATAGATAGCCCTTGAGATTTGAGCGTGATAATCCTGCTAGAAGAGCGGTTGCTGAGTGCCATACTTCGCAGGATTTTCGTCATAGAGTTTCTGAGCGATTTCCCCGGCGAGTGCCTTTACTTCATCAAGTGAAGGATGGCTATCAACCGGGAATGGGAACTCGGAGCGATACCCTGTCTCCGATACATTTCCCCGGAACTCAAGGTGGTTCAGGAAGTCCGGGGAATAGTTAACGTTAACCTTGTCACCGCTCTTGAGAGTTACCACGAAACGGACTGCATTTTTAGGCATGATGGTTTCATCTCCTTTCCAGAACATGGGTAGCCCTGTAGATTTGAGCGTTAGCCCGCTCATCACCGGCCACCAACTCCGAAGCTGATGGCCGGGGTCAATGGGCTAATACTCGTCGGGGAACAGTATTGTAGTCGCGCTCCGGTCGGCCTCGGTGATAATCCAGATTTTAGGCAGAGCGGGGCTTTCGTAAGCGGAGAAGATGCGGAGGTTCCCCATCTTCAGTGCCAGGTCATTCTCGCTTTTATCTTCCTGGGACATATCGCCCCAGTCTCCCTTTTTATGACGGCTAAGGCTTTTAAGCACAAACTTGGAAAAATCCGTATTATCGGCTACCTCGCCGTTTACTCCTGCTGTCATCACAAGAGTGCCCAGCGGGAACACACTATACGTATTCATAGCATTACCTTCTTCCTTTAATTGATTCTTCAGCCTCGGTTAACGGCAGAAGTCTCAGCCTCTTCCGATTGGCAACTCGCCACCTTCGCCAGAGAAGCTGTTTCTGGCGATAGGTTCCAGGCTTATCCGGCTGGGCTGTCTCCATAAAACTGAGTTGATAGGCTTTTTCTCCGTTTGGTTTCATGCAATCTCCTTCCTGTCACGCACAAAAAAGGGGCAACCGTTTCCACGTGGGGAAACGATTACCCCTGAAATAGACAAAAAGAGGCGGAGTTACCCCCGCCTCTTCTGCGTGGCTTTCTGTTCGGTCAAGCGTTCATTTTCGGCTTAAGCTATACGGCTACTGGCTCTTTTGCCTTGTGTTTCCGCTTCGGCTTCTCTGTTGTGGCGACTGCCTCGGCTTCGGTTTCCGCTTCGGCTGCCTCGGTTTCCTCTGCGGGGGCTGTCTCGGCTTCTGGTTCGGCTTTCGGTGTCTCGGCGTTGGTCAGCATCGGCATGGTTACGAGCTGGTATCCGTCAACCTGAAACAGGACTGGCGATTTACCATCGGTGAGCTTGAAGTCCACCATACCGCTACAGGCTTTTAAGGCGTCAGCCAGATACTTGCCGTCAATCCTCACCCTGTTGACTTCACCCTCAATGTCGGCTGGCATGACCGCCCGCCCCTTATCATCGGGGCTTGAGAGCATCACCAAGCCGTTGTCAAGGGTGATGTCTATCGGGTAGGACTTGCTGTCGGCGAGCACCTTGAGGGAGCTTATCGCCTTGCCAGCCTCAACGGTGTCAAAGTGGACAACGGTTTTTGCCTCGCTCGGAACGAGCTTCTCGTAATCGGGGAAAGTGCCGTCAGCACTTGTGAAGCTATACCGAATTGCCTCGGTATCAATAATCAGCTTCGTTCCATCAAGGCTCTCACCGCTTGCCTCAAAGCTCAGGTTGACCCGCCTTGCTTTCCGCAAGGCGTTGGCGATACCCGCCAAGTCGTCACGGACTATCAGGGCTTGCCCCTCACCATCAAAGTCTATGCTCTGGATTGCCAGCCTGAAACCATCGGCACTCACCAGCTTTAACTTCCCCTCACCAGCCTTGAACAGCACACACTGTAAAACAGGTCTGTTGTCCTCGGTAGCGGTGAAGGGTAGCGTTCTGTTAAGCGCCTCGGCAAGCTCAACATTCCCGATGTTAGGCTTGACAGTGTTGTTAGGGCTTACCCTGACCTCGGCGATGGTCATCGGTGTTTTATCACCTATCCACGCCATTTCCTCAAGGTAACTGGTATTGCTACCGCAAATCACCTTGAGGCGTT
>JAQUQY010000238.1 GCA_028715865.1 Syntrophales bacterium | reverse complement strand
CCTATAATCGTTGGCAAGAATCGATATACGCTGATGGGCAACGTGGACGAGAACATCACACTGAAATTGATCGGCACGAGGAAACTCGGAGGCGGCAAGGTCTGGCTGACCTACAACGTCATAAATGCGATAAAGGCTGTATGAATATGGCGCCGAACATTCGGTGATGAATCAGCCAACAAGCGCTTTCAGCCTACTCGAAACTCGCTTTCGCTATTTTCTTGCGACTGAAGCGTGACGTTAGCCGACCGCATCGAAGCCCGCTACCGGAAGGCGAAGGCCCTGGTCGAGAAACTCACCCAGTCCATCCTGTCCAAAGCCTTCCGTGGCGAGCTCGTCCCCCAGGACCCCGCCGACGAACCCGCCTCCGCCCTCCTCTCCCGCCTCCGCGCCGAAAAATCCGCCGCAAAAACGACCGCCTCCCGGCGGGAAAAACGATCCCGGCTATAAGTAAAAGCAAGGCCGCCTGTCAAGGAATCAACGCCGTCTTTTAACTCTCTTTTTTTCAAAACGCCAGAAGTCGCCGGGGCTTAGAATGGGCAAGCCCGACACTTTCTCCAGCACCAGCAGATCCTTGTCTCCGCTGATGAGGCAGTCCGCCTTGCCTGCGAGTGCGGCGGCCGGAATAAGATCTTCTTCGGGATCCCGGCTTACGGGTGAAGGCAGGCTTCCGGAAGGCAGGATCTCCGCGCTATCCCGGAGGAAGGAAAGAACCTTCCTAATGTTCAGCGACCGGTGAACATCCGGATTTTCTCCAGGACGAAGGCGGCTGGCAGGCCCTCGGCCGTGGGATGGCTGAAGATATACAGATAGGCTGAAGATCCGGGCTTAAGCCATGCGAACTTGCCCTCCTGCTTGATGCCGGTTGAGGTCTCCACGCTAACAAAGCCCGGCTTTATGGTCAGGGTTACGGTCCCGGGAAACGCAGCCGGTCCCTTGGCTGAGCCGTAATTCTCGCCTCCGTTCTGGGTATTGCTGAGATCGGAGGAAGTTGAGGTCACGGAGGGGCGGCCTATATGGAACCAGACGTTCTGAGCCCAGTAAAGATCCTGAGTCTTGCTCTCGGAAAGGCCCGAGGGGAAGGTTTCTTCAAAAAGATTCGTGCCCTCCTGCGCCACGGGGGCGGCTGCCTCGGAGAAGTTCACCGACTCGATCCTGGCGGTGTCGTACTTGACGGTGGTCCCGTCCTTGAACTTGATGGTCATGGTAGTGGCCAGGGCCCAGGACACGGTGCACAGCAGGGTAAGAACCAGGGCGGCAAATCTCCGCACAACAACCGGCGCGGAATGATGCAAGCCATATTCCTATTCCTAAAACGAAAGCGTCAAAATCTCCCCCGCGGGAAGTGGCTCTGCTTGTCGCTTTATTGCTATTTTTTATTGAACCGAAATGTTCCCTTGTCCACATTGGGTTCAAGCCAGTCGCCGGCTATCACATTGTTTTCAAAAGAACCCTCATACTCGCAATTCAAGTGAGCGCTGCCCCTTTTGATGTATTCGACTTCTTTAAAGGTAAGACGGGACCCTGTCAATTGTCCCGCGATTTTATGGATGGAATTCAGGCTTGACCATTCCAACTCGCCTTCCAATCTCCCCGATGCCTGGTCATAGGTTGTAAATTTCAAGGTGGCTGGCCATGTTTTGCCGCTGTTGGCTGATTTAGCCTGCCCCGAAAATACTGATCCGGCAATTTCATTTGTCAACTTACTCACGCTATTATCGTTAGCATTAGTGGCAGATGTCTGTTCGGACTCGAAATTGAAATCACTGGCAGAAGCGCGACCCAAAACCAAATTATCGGAACTTACCACCGCTTTATCTCCAGTTCGGAGAGTTATGGTTTCCCCGCTTTTCTTAAGGAGGACGGTAACGGTGCCCCGGAAAACTTCAACACTATCATATTCCTCGGAAACGCTCATTCTATATTCGGTTCCATGTATCCCTACACAGACCCTGTCGGCTTCCACCTCAAAATTTTTCTCCCCGGCCGCGGAAGGCGGATAATAGAAATCCACAATCCCTTTCCAGAGACGGCCGTATATGACAGACATAGGCGTCTGTTCGACAGACTGCTTCTTTACGTTGAACAGGGTTCCGCCTTTCAAACGGGATCTGGCGCCCATTTCCCAGATCAAAAGTACTTCCGATCCTTTTCCCGTATGAATTGTATCTCCCGGCTTAAGATAGGTAATACTTCCCCGTTCAACAGGTTTCCATTTCCTCTGCGCAGGATCGAGATCGGCGTCATCCTCATTGGCTATTCTCACCGGCCCGCTGCCTTCCACGAAAACCACTCCTGCCACACAATCCGGCATCAAAGATGTGCCGGGCTTGGGCTTCCAGGCATTCCATGGATCCTGCGCGGGACCGGGAGAAACGGCGGGGCTTAAGACCGGCGCGGGCGCGTGATCCCTGCAGAGATGTCCGCATACACATGAGCACTCAGGCGCGTTCGGACAACTCCCATGAGGACTTCCATGGAGCTCGGGAGTATTGCAGATAAACCCGCCATTTTTACTTTTACAATCGCATTTCGTACAGGGAAGCCTCTGCTTTGCCCATGCGCAGCAATTTGCGCCAGGCTTATCCTGATTCAACTCCTGAGCGTATGCGGTGAAAGCGGTAATAAAGAAGAGAAGCACTGATAGGGCAAGAGGGCACAGTCTCCCTGGGGATGAAAAAGTTTTCATTGTATAAGCCTCCTTTTTGGACCAGTCGGTCTTTTTCTTTATATTCGTAGAAGGAATACAACGGGAGGTAAATCTCTGTGCAAAAAAGCACGAAATGACATAAGTCATATTTCTAAACGGAAGCGTCAAATCCTTCCCCGGGAAGCCAGGACTTTGGGAAGGAAAATCCACGAAAGTAAATACATCAAGGCCACAATCAGAACCAGG
>JAQUQY010000237.1 GCA_028715865.1 Syntrophales bacterium | reverse complement strand
TCTTGATATCCTTGAACAATTTAAGGAAAACAATATAGAAAACATACTGGCCCTGCGGGGGGACCCCCCAGGGGACGACAAGAAATTCGTCAAAACCGCGGGCGGGTTCGGCTACGCCAATGAACTGGTTGAATTCATAAGGGCCTCGGGCGACTTTTCAATCGGCGTGGCGGGTTATCCAGAGGTCCATATAGAAGCCCCCTCGCTGGAAGCGGATCTGGATAATCTCAAGAAAAAGGTGGACGCAGGAGGTGAGTTTATTATCACCCAGATATTTTTCGAGAACGACGCCTTTTACCGGTTCCGGGACCGTGCTATCAAGAGGGGGATAGGAGTTCCCCTTATTCCGGGACTTTTCCCCATATTCAACGCGAAACAGATTCCCAAGATAACCGGTCTCAGCAACGCCAGAATGCCATCTGCATACTACGATCGTCTAATGAAGGTGGTCGACAGGCCCGGGGAAGCAGAAAAATACGGCATTGAATTCACAATCCGCCAGGCCGATGATCTTCTGGCCAATGAAGCGTCCGGCCTGCATTTCTGCAGCATGAACAGGAGCAGTCATGTAATCTCTATTCTGTCGGAGCTGGCCCTTCCGGAGCGCTACATACCTGATCATTAAAATGTTGAATATCAAGGAAAAACGTAGTAATCAGGATCAACTTCAGCTAAACGGCCGTTACGCAGGGAAACCAGAAGGGGCGATTAGCTCAGCAGGATAGAGCGCTGGCCTCCGGAGCCAAAGGTCGTGGGTTCGAATCCCACATCGCCCTCCATTAAAAAAAAGGGGCCACTTTTACTTTATATGTGGTACAAGATACCGGAAGGGCCGCTGTTAAAAACTATAATATGAAGGAGGCGCGCAAATGAAAAAGATATTCTTCTTTACATGTCTGGGGATTATTATGGCTGCCGCAAGTGTGGCAATGGCTGAATCAAAACCGGTACAGCTTAGCCTCACTCCAGAGATTGCCATTTTTGACAGAAATACAACGATTGAAGGATTAACTCTCGGCATATGGAGCGAAAACCCGCAGAAAGCCTTTGCCCTGGGTTTTGTCAATGGATCATCCGGTGACAGCGCGGGCTTCAGTCTGGGCGTTCTCTTCAACTACGCGGACAGCTACAAGGGGGTTCAGTGGGCGCCCGTTAATTACACGAAAGTGGACTTTGTCGGATGGCAATCCGCCATCGTAAACTACACGGAAGGTTCAGCAAGAGGCCTTCAGACCGGCCTTGTAAACTATGCGGGCAATCTTACAGGCCTTCAGCTTGGCGTTGTCAATTATGCAGCCACAGCGAACAGTGGCGTTCAAATCGGAATCATAAACCTTATCCCCCAAAATGAATGGTTCACCGGGTTCCCCAGCGAGTTGGCGCCCGGCATGATAATTGTTAACTGGCGCTTCTAGAGGCGCGTTGCGGCGATGACAATCAATGCAGCATGGCAAACATCAGGCCTGGCATTTGCGTGCTGCATTGATTAGCTTCAGCTGAAAGAACTGCCTGATCGCTGGATATGAAATATTAGGTGCTCAGGTCAGGCTCCCCCGGCAAAGTTTACGGGCAACCTTGCGGAAATGATGTCCGTAGATCATCAGTGTTAAAGCTTCGGGAAAAGCTTCCCGGTACCTGGTGGCGGCTTTTACCAGCATCTTCCAAAAGTACCACTGCGAAACTCCGTTTCCCAGGACTCCCATGAAAAATATGGATTTTATGAAGGGCTTCACCTTGACTATGCCAAGCCTCTTTTTGGGGAATTCCGGCTTCTTGTAGTTTTCAAGAAAAGTTGTCAGACGGTGATAAAAGTGCTTCGGGCTGTATATAGTCTTTATAAGCTTCATGTAACCATCAACAAGCGTCCGGCTGTCCATGACGGGTACAAAGTTCAGGCTTCCATCGGTGTTGTCGCCAGTGGCGGTTTCAGAAAGTCGGTTTTCATCCTTAAGCCGATGCCAGAGCCTGGTGTTTGGGAGCGCCTGCAGCAGCCCCACCATGGCGGCGACCACGCCCGTTTCCTGTATGAAGCGTTGCTGGCGGCCGAAAATATGTTCATCATCACTGTCGAAACCAACGATGTATCCACCCATCACGCAAAGCCCGCAGCCCTGGAGCTTCTGAATAGATCCCGCAAGATCCAGTTCCAGGTTCTGGATTTTTGAACACTCTCTGAGGCTCTCTTCGTTTGGTGTTTCAAGTCCGATGAAAACACTGTCGAAACCTGCCTTGACCATCAGGTTTATAAGCTCGTCATCCTCGGCGATATTGATGGAGGCCTCCGTGAAGAGCTCAAAGGGATGGCCGTGCCGCTCCATCCAGTCGATCACGGAGGGAAGCATGGCCTTTATTGCACGCTTGTTTCCTATGAAGTTGTCGTCAACCACAAACAGCGCGCCCCGCCATCCCATGTCGTAAATTGCCTGAAGCTCGTCTTTGAACTGTTTCGTAGTTTTCAGCCTGGGGTTCTTTCCGAAAAGGGATGTAACATCGCAGAATTCGCAATTGAAGGGACATCCTCTGGAATACTGAACCATCATGGAAGCATAGTCTTTCATTCTGACCAGATCCCAGCGGGGCAGCGGTGTTTTTGACAGATCGGGGAATTCTTCGGAACGATAAATATCCCGCGCGGAACCTGCCATAAAATCCTCGAGAAAGTCGGGAAGCGCGTCTTCAGCCTCACCCAGAATCAGGTGATCCACACGGCTTGCATATTCGCCGGCGAGAGCAGTGAAGAGGGGGCCTCCGGCGATCACCGTTTTGCCGGACTTCCTGCATCTGTCGATTACATTATCCGTTGACTTCTTCTGCACCAGCATGGCGCTGATCATAACGCAGTCGGCCCAACGGAGATCTTTATCTTTCAGACGTTTGATGTTGAGATTGACGAGGCGAAGGTTCCAGCTCTCAG
>JAQUQY010000236.1 GCA_028715865.1 Syntrophales bacterium | reverse complement strand
GCGCGCCGGGAGAAGAGGTGTCTTTCATGTCTTCATCGGGAAGAAGTTCAAATTCCGAATCGGGGGCGCCGCAGATCGGGCAGATGTCCGGGGGTGTTTCTCCTTCATGAATGTAGCCGCAGATTCCGCATATCCATTTTTTCATGGTGTACCTCGTTTCGTATGTTTAACAAGCGGAACAATAGAGACAATAAGTGAACCCGTTTATACCAGAAAACAGCAAGAGTTGCTCCAATTTTTCAATCTGATTAAGCGGGCCAGAGCGTTTTTTGTATCTCTATTTTCCGTTTCCGGCGCAACCTATTGCAACCTCGAGCTAAAAAGAGAATGGCGCAGTTCCGTATGGTTGTTCCTGACGGCGATGGCAAGGGCCTTCTTTGTTCCTATCAGCACCACCAGCTTCCTGCCGCGGGTTACGGCAGTGTACAGGAGATTGCGCTGCAGCATCATGTAATGCTGTGTCAGGAGTGGAATCACAACGGCTGGGTATTCCGACCCCTGGCTCTTGTGAACCGTCACGGCGTAGGCCGGGACAAGCTCGTCCAATTCGGCATATTCATAGGCGATCAGCCGGTCATCGAAAAGGACGCGCAACTCCTGTTCATCCCGCTTTATTGTTGTTATCCTGCCTATATCGCCGTTGAATACTTCCTTGTCATAATTGTTGGTGATCTGCATCACCTTATCGTCAATCCTGAATTCCCGTCCAGCCCTGCTAACTCCATCCTCCCTGGGATTCAGAACGTTCTGCAGTTCCCTGTTCAGGTTGGCTACTCCGAGAGTACCCCTGTTCATGGGACTCAAGATCTGAATGTCGTCCAGGGGATGAAGGCCGAATCGGGCCGGTATGCGCTCCATCACCAGCCGTATGAGCGTTTCCAGTGCCTTCTCGGGGTCTTCCTGCTCAATGAAATAGAAATCCGACAGGCCGTCGCGGCCTGCTTCAATATCGGGCAAGTCGCCCTGGTTGATGCGGTGAGCGTTAACTATGATGGAGCTTTCCCGAGCCTGCCTGAATATTTCGTTGAGTTCCACCACGGGAACGGTCCCCGAATCGATGATGTCGCGGAGGACCATGCCGGGACCAACGGAAGGAAGCTGGTTCATGTCGCCCACCATGATGAGCGTCGCCCCCGAGGGAAGGGCCTTTAGAAGGTGGTGCAGGAGAACAATATCTATCATGGAGGTTTCGTCTACTATGAGAGTGTCGCATTCCAGCGGAGTGTCGCTGTTTCTCTGGAAGCCTCCCTTCCGGCCGTTGAATTCCAGAAGCCGGTGTATCGTCTTCGCCTCCCTTCCCGTGGCCTCTGACAGCTTCTTGGCCGCCCGCCCCGTTGGCGCCGCAAGAAGCACCTTCGCTGTCCGGGGAGCGTGGATATTCAGGATAGCTTTGAGAATGGTCGTTTTTCCCGTACCGGGCCCGCCCGTGATTACCAGGACCTTGTTTTCGATGGAGGATTGAAGGGCCTGGACCTGCTTCGGCGCAAGCTTGATGGACAGAGCTTTCTGGGCACTGGTCAGCGCCTTGCCAGGGTTGACGCGAAGGGCCTTCCGTGGAGTCCCGAGGAGCAGCTTCATGCTTTCCGCCGCCTGGGTTTCCGCCTGGTAGAGTGGAGGCAGGTAGACCGCGGGATCGCCGGGGCTTGTAGCGCTGTCGATAATAAGCCTCTTCTCATGGGAAAGCTTTACCATGGCTGCTTCGACCAGGTACGGTTCTACGCCTAGAATCGAGCATGCCTCTCGAGCAAGGAGGCTTCCGGGGTAAAAAACGTGACCCTGCTCGGTGAGCTGGTTCAAGACATAGAGAACGCCCGCTTCGGCACGCCGGGGGGAATCCTTGGCAAAGCCCATATTTTCGGCTATCTTGTCTGCCGTGAGAAACCCGATGCCCATGATGTCCATGGCCAGCCTGTAGGGGTTTTCCCCGACCAGCTTGATGGCCTCGTTGCCATATTGCTTGAAAATCCTGGCGGCCCAGGCGGAACTTACGCCATGGCCCTGCAGGAATATCATGACCGATCGAATTTCCTTCTGGTCATTCCAGGCCCTTTCGATGACCCGAATCCGGTGCTCTCCGATGCCGGGAATGTCCAGTAGCCTTTCTATGTCATTTTCAATGATGTCCAGGGTGTCCTTTCCGAATTCGCCGACGATGCGCCGGGACATGACAGGCCCGATGCCCTTTATGAGGCCCGATCCCAGGTATTTCTGAATGCCCTGCACCGATGAGGGTGTGGTTGTGCGGCACGTGTCGATCCGGAACTGGCGGCCGTAGCGGGGATGGGTGGTCCATTCGCCCTGCATGGTAAGCACTTCGCCGGGAAGGGGGTTGGACATTGAGCCAACGCAGGTGACCGTTTCCCGGGCGCCGGGCACCTTAACCCGGGCTATCGTAAAACCCGACTCCTCATCGGAAAAGGTTATCTTCTCAATTTGTCCCTGGAGTTCTTCCATATCACGATCCGGCGGTCCTCTCTTTTTTGGCCCTCCTGTTTTTCCTGTACCATGGAGCCATTGAAAATGTTCCGCCTGTGGCTCTATAACACTTTCTTCCTTATGTTCTCAATAGATTACGTCGATTAAAAGCTCATGAGATCCAACGTCTTGACAGATTGCTCTTTTTGGCGCAGGGTGTCCATAAAAGAAAATATGCCGCAAGGACGCGGTTTCCTGCATTGACGCGTGACGGCACTGTATAATGATTGGAAATTATATTAATAATCAGCCTGATTCCGCCTAAACAGGGAGGAGCTTAATGAAACGTTATTCCATGGTAGCAATCATTGTGGCGTTGATGACAATCTGGAGCATCATATTCGTGACGGATCTGCGGGCCGCTGATCCCCTGGAGGGATTCTGGGAGAGCGTGGATGAAAATTCGGGCGAAGTGACTGCCTGGTGGGAATTCGCCGTCACCGGCGAAGGCCTGC
>JAQUQY010000235.1 GCA_028715865.1 Syntrophales bacterium | reverse complement strand
CTCAGGACGGCATTGAACGATCTGGATATTACCCTCCTTACCAGCCTGAAAGCTCAAGCCTCCGCCCAAATAGCGAATTATGATACGGCGTCCCTCTCCACCGACGCGCTTTACGCCGTCAATGCGCTCATTGTCTGCATTGAGGCCGGGGGGATGTCCGCTCTTGATGAGTGGTCTGAGGATCGCCACTACTCCCAAACTGTAGCAAAACTCAACAAACCCGCATCAGTCGATCCTTGGATCGGGGAACTGACCCGCAAGCTCGCGAGGTGCCGGTACTCTGGAGACGATGGATCGATCGCGGCCAGATACGCCGTCAAGTATCGGAGACCATCGGTTCATATCGCGCCGAGACTGGATCAGAACGAGATTCCAGGAATCGATTCAGAAGCTTCGGACTTCAGGCCTGACATCCTGGAAGATATGGATATGGAGGGGCCATGATCGGAAACAAACAGATCCTGATCCGGGCTCTCGTTTCCTATTTTTATTCTGGTGGAGATTGCACCGACGAAGAGCCGGAATTCCAACCACCCACCGGAGGTTGTTATATCCGGTGCGATGCCGGAAGTGGCGGGGATGGATCAGTCACGATCGAAGGCACTTATGGAGGGGAAGACGTAGACGAGACCCTAACGAGCTTCGATTCTGAAGGTGTGGCGATCGGAACTCAGAGATTCGATACCATAACCGCTATCAGCGTAACGCTTGAGGAGGGGACGGATTCCGTAACGGTATATCCAGCTTCCGAAACCGGCGATATTATAAATTATACGACATATTCAGAATCATATGTGAGAATCAACTGGAAGTACACCACCAGCACCTCAGCAAACAAGGTTGTGGTGAACGTCGGAGGGAAGAAGATCGAAGCCGAGATCGAAATCAGATACAATAAAAACCAAAATATAAATCTTGAAGACTTATTGTACATCGATGGATCGTGGTTCAAGGTGGATCAGATCCATCAGGAATCGAGATCTACGAAACTGGCTTATCTCTCGAATACGGGGGCGATAGCATGAAAAATATCTTTTTGATTGGTTGTATAGCATTGATGGTAGGAATGGCCGGTGCCGATACCTACAACCAGGACGTCATGGGCGAGGGCAAAGTATTCTCGGACTTCCGGTTAGGCGATTCTCTCGGAGACGTGATCCGAGGAGACGGCACGGGGATAGAGATAGGAAGGCAGGTCACTGCAGGTGAATTAGAAGACAAGATCTTTTCAGGATTCCGGATGACAGGCGAGGCCGGAACTTTCCGGGCATGGGGTCGGATGGGAGGCGTGTCTCATAGCCTCTCCATCGATGACGCCACCGCGATAGATGCCACCGCTGCATTCCGATCTACAACCACAGATACGCTGGATTCAATTGACGAGGTGAACGGTACTGTGAAAGGCGGTGTCTCTGTCATCAAGGCCAACTTCACCGGGAATGCTGAGGAAGAGGTAATCGGGTTATCGGGCGGCCTTCATTCCAGGCCCGTGAAACTCGGAGAGACTGAACTGAAGGGAACTTTCCATATTGAAAGCGGGGTGACTGTATAATGGCTGGATTTGATTGTTGCGGAGGCGGTGACAAGGCAGACGAGCTTCTGGATAACTGGCTGGAATGTCTTGAACCGCCCGCCGAAGCGAGAATGGTAAACAAGATCTGGATCAAGTCGGGCCATACTCTGAAGGATCTTGTGGATGTTTCGACCTTTCCGCCGAAGGTGAACGAAGGTCTCTATGCAGAGATCATGAAATTGTATCCCAAAGACGGAATATTATTTAACGACGGCACCGGAAGCGGCCCCGACATGACCCGCGAAGAGTGGATTGCGGCAACTGGAGCCGATCCGTTGGCTCAACTCGCGTGGCAACGGAGGACGAAAAAATGAATGAAGCCGTAATAACCGGTCAGCTCATTCCAGGACAAGAGCTTGTTTCAGATGACGGAAGAGAATGGATCGTAAATGAGAACGGGGAACTGATTCTGATCCTAAAAGGAGATGGTCCGCGTGGGAAAAGTGATTGACAAGGCTACTGGGGACGTTCTCGCAGAGTTTGACAAGGAAGAGGACGGCATTTTCCTGAAAGAGAAGTATCGGAACGAAGGATACCATGTAAAAATGGAGTGGTGACAATGGAACTTAGTACCCGCCTCCTTCTGACGCTCATATCTACAGGCGCGTTGATCATGTTTGCAGTTCTCCCATATTTCGGGGTACCCGTGTCTGAGGACATCGTGAAAACGTTTACTGATCTCACGATGGTGGCATATGGGTTCTACTTCGCGGGCAGGGCGTCAGCTCAAAACCAGACCCAGATCATCGAATCCGAGCCGCTGAAATATGAGACGTTCATCGGGACTGACTCTAAGGGACTCTAAGGGTGATTAACATGATTGCTAATATTAGGCAATCTTGTCATAAATCCATAAAAATTTTTTCTACCTGAAAAAATATAACCGTTATGGAGGTAAAGAAAAATGCATGGTTATGCCGCTGACGTTGGGGGGAGATGACTTGGGGGGCGCGTCGATTCCGAAGACAGATCGCGAACTTCTCCTGTCCATATATCAGACGTTGTGCGGCGAGGGCGGCGTGTGTGATATCCAACGTGACCAAGAAACTCGGCTGGAAGCATTAGAGAACTGGAGGTGGTATACTCTGGGAGCTTTCGCGGCGTTCACATTTTTATTGGTGTTCGTGTGGAGGTTCCTTGGGTTGGTCGGTGGGGCATAATCGAATATAAATACCAAGCCGTTATATAATTCGTTGGAGGATAAAATCATGGCTACCGAGAACATCCAGGAGTTCACAAAAGGCATCGAAGCCAACTGCATGCGGCACTGGATGAAGGTGGCCGCGAAAGCTCCGGCTATGGGGCTCATCTGGCAGTCTCAAGTAAGAGAGAGAACGCCTTACGTCTCCGGAACCCTTCGGAGAG
>JAQUQY010000234.1 GCA_028715865.1 Syntrophales bacterium | reverse complement strand
CTGCGGCAGGGTTAAGAGCGACGGAGAACCCGGGGGAGGTCCTTTCTGGGTCAGCGAAAACAACGGCTCCCGGTCTATCCAGATCGTGGAGAAAAACCAGATTGACAGCTGTTCTGAAGAGCAGTTGTCCCTGTGGAATTCCTCGACTCACTTCAATCCCGTTGACCTGGTCTGCTGCCTGAAGGATTACCGGGGGCGATCTTTTGATTTATTCCGATTCAGCGACAACGATTCCTTTATGGTTTCCGTGAAATCCCATCAGGGAAAAAGCCTCAAGGCGCTGGAACACCCCGGACTATGGAACGGATCCATGGCCCTATGGAACACTGTCTTTGTGGAGGTTCCGCTATCCACTTTCACCCCGGTAAAGACCGTGGAAGACCTTCTCAGGCCTGAACACATCGCCCGTGATTCGTGATTTACATCCTGCTACAAAACCATAAGCGTCGGGGCGGCATTGAAACCTTCCGGAGAGCTTGCTCTCAGCCTCTTCCTTCAGCGCGGGATGGCCTTTCAATCATCAGAGTTCTCACATAGTCCCTTTCGGCCGCCATCGCCATAAGAGAGGTTTTCTGCCCGCCACGCCTCACAACCGCTTCAACGGCAACATCCTTGGGCGCGTCGCTGTAGAAGGCGCACACCTCCGCCGCCTGTCTCAGCGTTTCTTCATCACCGCATCCCGGCACCATCACAATTGGACTGGGTACGTCCGGAATATCGACCAGGCTGTCTTCCGCGGTTGCAAGGCCTTCAATGATGTCGTTTTCAATCTTGTTTCTACCAACTACTATTTTAAAATCTTCATTTATTCTAAGGTGCCGGCCCACTTTGAGAAGTTCGATGTCTCTTATTGAGGGATTCTTACAGGCACTGAAAAGATCTTTCAGTCTGTGGGAAAAAACGGGATCCGTGAGCAGGCATCCGCCTCCCGGGCTTGAATAGGATTTTATAGCGTATTTTTCAGCCAGCATAATCTGGCGCTTTCGACTCCTGCCCTGTATGTCAAGGAGGCGTTGACGATCGACCCTTCCATCCATTTCGGGAATTGTTTCGGGAAGAAGAAGCGCGCTCAAAGGCCGAAGGATATAACCGTCGTATCCCGACAGCTTCGCCACCAACCTTAGAGATTGGCCAGTCTGGGATTTTGGACGCTGACCAAGGACCTCACCGGTAAACAGAAAATCCCACCCTTCACCGGCCATCAAAAGGCCCGCCTTTTCAAGCATCAGGGCATGACAGTCGATACAGGGGTTCATGTTTTTGCCGTACCCGTAGCGGGGTGCTTTGAGCATTGCAAGGTGATCTTCAGTAAAATCAATTACCCTGAGAGGCATATCGATAGCTTCAGCGGACTTTCTCGCAGCCGCTGAGCCGAAAAAAGGCGTTTCGAAAGCAAGGCCCTCAACATGCAGTCCCTGATCCTGCAATATTTTTACTGCGATGATACTGTCAAGCCCCCCTGAGAACAGCCCTATTGCCTTTGCTTTCAATAGACCACCACTTTCACTTTCCATCTTTCCCGGAGCACGCGGTATATGTATTCATCAAATTCCCCTTCAACAAAATAAACCGTACCATCAAGCATTTCAACGCCTAAGGCGGAAAATGAAATTTTCCCTTGGCCATACTTTTCTCCAGAAAAGATTTGAAAGGAAAAGGTGTCTTTTTCGAAATTGATTCTCAATAGTGAAAGAACCTTTTTAATTACTTCCACGCCCATATCATCCTTCGAAAGCGTCATAACGGAAATTCCATGTTTTTCGAGAACATCAACAAACTGTATAATTGCTCTTTCTGACGTAATGACATGCCTGCGGCCATGTATATCAAGAAATAGCTCTGCTCGTATTGTAAGGTTAAAGCCATCCCTCTCCATTGTGTAGACATTGATATCAACATCCCGCTCGGGCAGGAAGTTTAGCTCCAGAAGAATATCCTGAGCCAGGTCTGTTCCTCTTTTTCCCCTCACTGATGTAGGGGAGGATGATTCAAAGGACGTTCCCGCAGAAAATGGGCTTCCAACTTCCAAAAGCTCCATAACCGCAACGCCCCTTTGATTTATTGCGTTTTTCAGTGGTTGCGGAATAGCTTCTTCGGCATTTTGGAGAAGCCTTATCCCTATGGTGTCAAAACCGATTCCGGAGGCGGCACGCCCGGCATATACGATGGAATCGAAAAATATTGTTACCTCTGGGTTGTTTCCTATCGTAAAACGCTTTCCTTCCCTTTCGTATTTATAAGGTGGACCCAGCCCCGACACCACTTCATCGAGCAGGTCCTCCGGATTCCCCTTCCTGGGCCCGGAAACAACATAATAATTATTCCATTGCTGCCGCAGAGCACTGCCAATAGAATCGGGAATCAGGCCTTCTTCGTCGATCAGGATTCTATTCCCGTCAGCAATTTCCGCCATCGGAACGCGTAAACAGTCCAGGGTAAGCATGCCCAATTGCTTCAGCGGGACATGGTAGCTGCCTTCCGTGATAATTTCTCCATCGAATAGAGCCAGCATTTCTCCCAGAATCGAATAATTTTGAGAGGAGGAAAAGCTGAAATCAGAAGATTCTACTATGGGAGGCTGTTTTTCCCTTCTAATTTCGCCCAGGGGGGATTTAAAGCCCGACGGCAGGAGCAGTCTCTGACCCGGATGTATCATGTTGATATCTTTTATGTGAGGGTTGGCAGTGGCTACCTCATCCAGGAAGCTTAAGGCTTCTCTGTAACCTACGCCGTAGAGCCTGTGAATTACTGCAGTGATACTGTCACCTGGCCTTATGGTATAGGATACCATTTCATCCGGTTGCTCCACCTTGACATCGGCAGAGGAATCATCTACGCCACTGTACTGAAATGACGGGAGTTTGCCGTCGGCATCGATAACGGGAAGCAGAAGCTCCCGGCCGGGAAATATCCGGTTCATGTCGGTTATGTCCGGGTTCA
>JAQUQY010000233.1 GCA_028715865.1 Syntrophales bacterium | reverse complement strand
AGATTCTTCGTCTGTTTCGGAAGAAACATCCGGTTGTTCCGCTTTTCCTTCTATTTTCCCTCTCGCCAGCAGCACGCTACCTGCGGGTATAAACACACCGGGCGAAGGCGTTGCTTCCTGCTCTTCATCATCGGCCAGGGCTACCGCTTCTTCTTCATCCATGGCAGGCGGCTGGTCCGTGGCGTCGCTGTCGTTCCATGTTTTTACCAGGTCATAGACCAGTTCCCCGAATGGTCGGTCTTCGTGGCCTTCCCGAACCAGAAAAAGTTTCACCTGATCGGATTCCACTACTTCTTCAGAATCTGCCCAGTCGCTTCCCCAGTCGCTTTTTTTCTTGCGGATTGTCAGCCGTGCTTTTCCAGACGCCCCCTGAATCGGGCTCAAAGAGGTTTCAAAGCTGTCCAGCGGAACCCCCCATTCGAGAATTCTTCCGTCCACATAGACCCCGTCAGCCCGCTTAACATTTTCATATGTTACGTCGAGAACCAGTGCGTTACCCCTTCGCTCGGCCACTTCAACCCTGCCGATATGACCCTTGTATGTCCCCAGCCACTCGTCCATGGCCTGTTCGAGGCCCTCTTCCGCCGCCTTGCCCAGAACATCAGTCAGGGTCTGCAGAAAACCTCCCTTCTCCGCATCGTTACTTTCTGCTTCCTGCGCTGCCGCAGGAAGACCTGCGAACACCATTAACACGGCAATACAACCGGCCAGTATTGTTTTCATTTCACGCCTCCTTTATTCGTCGGGACCTTTGAAGTTCCTTTTCGGTTTTTCTTTTTTAATCCAGAACGCTTTCTTCTATGTGATCCGGTTCGTTCAGGTCGCGATAATCAGTCACATCCAGCAGGGTATCCCCTTTTTTCGCGGTCCAGGGTCCAACGTCGCGGCTTCCGTCATTAAGAATACGGGTAACGCGGAAGCGATAGGGTTCATCAAGATCCCGGGACAGCTTGAAATCAATACGAGTACGGTATTCGCTGTCCGGTCTGAAGGTTACTTCTTCCACCAGGTCCCGTCCCGGCGTAGGAATGGCCACTTCTACTATTTTCGCGTACAGATCCGGATCCAGTTCTTCCAGGAAATCAAAGCAAAAAATATCCATCCCCGTATACCCGCGAACCATACGTCCTCCAAGATTGGTGCGCCTGAACTTATGAGGAAACGCTTCCATGTCCAGGTCAATGGGGAGGGTGGATACGACAACGGTTTGCGACTCGTTCCACTCGTCTCCTTCCCGCCGCAGTCCCGAGAGATGCTCTTCAAGGGTAATGCTCACCTGGGTTTGACCTGCAGTTACAGATTCCCAGAGGATTTCCGCGAGATATCTATCCAGAAGAAGCAGCAGATGTTCGCCGGCCCAGCGGCTTCCCTGTCTCCATTCCCTGCTTTGATCAGCAAAAAGAAGTTTCGCCATTGTTTCAGCTACCGGCATGCTTCTCAGCCGGGGATTGGAGATGCCGCTGTCGTGCAGAACGCTTCGAATCCGGGCCGGTGATCCGCCGTCACGATCCCGCTCGATTCCCATGTTGAGAATGCCCTTGACCCAGAACAACTCCCTGTCCCCGGTACCTGAACGCCCGCCGTATCGATAAATATCGAACCCATAGTCCGGTTCATGGTCAGTAATTGATCCCAGGGCAGGCCGGGCCGGCGCCAGATACCAGGTATTTGTATCCTGATGATCCTGAAACACCCTTACTCCATCGATGTCCCGATAGGTTCCAAGGTCAGGGGCCGCCTGGATGGAAAGCGGAAACAAAAGAATAATCAGCAGAACCATAAGTCTCACGTTGATTACTCCTTCTCTGATTCAGCCAGGAGCGACTCTATTCGGGAAGACCCGATGAAAAGGCTCAGGCTGCGGCCATCGTTCCATTCAATTTCTTCAATAGTTTCTCCAGACTCTTTTACTAGCAGCAACCGATACTGGTAAATCAATGGATCAGCACCCCGATCACCCGGAACATACAGGACAAGACCGGAGGATGTGTTTTCGCTTTCCGTCAAGGCCAGTTCACGTTCCATGACGCCTGATCCTCCCGCCGTAAAGTAAGGAGAGCGGAGGCGGATCACCAGCTTGTATATACCGAATTCAGAAAAGATAGCGGGAATGGCCTCCAGGTTGACAGGACTCGCAGGCGCCAGGGCGACACCTCTTCGTACTTCCCGGTCGATGCCTTTAAGCCCCGCTTCGTACGTCGTATCCATCGACGTTCCCAGCCATGCCACGAGAACGTCATGACCCAGCACGGTGCTCACTTCCGGAAGCTTGAAGATTCGTTCTGCTTTTGGCGGAATCGGCTTGATTTCCTTGAGTTCCCTGGTAATCCGTTCCAGTTTGTTTCCTCGTATTCGATAGGCGTTGATTTCTTCAGGAATTAAAGGAAAGCTGGTCAGATTCACAAGCTTACCCGAAGGTTTTCCTCTGCTCCACTCGTCGAATCCCTTCACCTGGCTACCGCTGAAGCTGCCGTAACGGATTCGAATGGGTACCGGTACCGACTCTGAATCTACCTGGACCCAGAGTCTGCCACTCAGCCCTTCCCGGGAAATCTGAGCGAGTACTTCTTCCACTTCATCCTGTGTCAGGGAAAGTGTAAGCCTGAATTGTTGCCTGAGACTCGCGGGAGGGTATACATGAATACGATCGGGCGGCAGGGAAAGCCCTGCTGCGACTGCTTCGAAGTCGACTGTTGCCCCCAGGCCCTTTATAGACCGCAGATCAAGAAGGTCGGAAGGTTCGAGCCCCAGAGCTTCCCTTAAAATAGCCCTGAGGAGCAAGACGTCTCCTTCACGATGGGGGGCCGCAAGTTCGGCAGTGACCATCACCGAGGGCTGTCCGGGTTCGGCAAGATGGTTATACTGAACACTGAGACCATACCCGGCTTCGTTATGTATCAGAAGAATCTCCCGGGGAAGATAATAAAATACATGGCCGGCGGC
>JAQUQY010000232.1 GCA_028715865.1 Syntrophales bacterium | reverse complement strand
TTTGAGTGAAATGATAGCATTGGCAAAGGGAAGCGTCTACGTTGAAAGAACTTCCGTCCATTCCATAAAACACATTGTAAGAACAAAGAAAGCCCTTACGCGCGCCTTCCGGAACCAGATGGATGGCTTGGGATTCTCGCTTTTGGAAATACTTTCTCCATGCCCCACAAACTGGAAATTATCGCCCATTGACTCCCTGTCCTGGATAGAAGAGGAAATAATGAAGGTATATCCCCTCAAAGTGATGAAGGATGAAGCACTGACTAAAAACAGCGGGAAAAGCGGAACGGAATCATGAAAAAAACTGTATTTTCGGGATTCGGCGGCCAGGGAGTCCTGATGATAGGTTATGTTTTTGCCGTCGCCTCAATGCGTGACGGAAAGGAAGTGACTTATCTCCCCTCCTACGGAGCTGAAATGCGGGGTGGAACGGCAAACTGCACCGTTGTCGTTTCGGATGATGAAATATTTTCCCCTGTGGCATCAACACCCGATTTTGCCGTCATCATGAATAAACCATCGCTGGTAAAATATGAAAATATGATGAGGAGCGGGGGCGTCATGTTTCTTAATTCCAGCGTTATCGACCAGGACATTATCAGGGAGGACATCTCAGAAGTGCTTATCCCCGCCAACGATATGGCCAAGGAACTTGGTTCGGACCGTGTCACCAACATGATAATGCTTGGAGCCTTCGTGGCCAAAACACGACTCACCACGATAGAATCCATAATGAACGGCCTGCAGGAAATCGTTAAAGGAAAATCGAGCTCTGTAATGAAGCTTAACAGAATAGCTCTCGACAGGGGCGTTGATTATGTGTTGAAAGGAACATCACTATGAAAACGGTCAAGCAGATCGGACACTTTTTGAAAAATGAACCTGGAAGTTTGTCCGAGGTCAGTGATCTTCTTGGAGCCAACGGCATCAACATACTGGCCATCTATTTCAAGGCAGAGGGAAAAGAGGGTTGGCTTCAGTACGTGCCTAATGATCCTGAACGCACAGTAAACGTTATGAAGTCGGCAGGTTACGAAGTGGAAGTAACCGATGTCCTTGCCTGTGTCGTACCTCACCATCCCGGAGGCCTGAACGCGGTTCTCAAGCCCCTCAAGAACGCAGGCATCAACGTTGAAAATATTTACGCCTGCTTCGGAACGATTGGATCAGTGACTGTAGCAATCCTGGGAGTGGAAAATGTGATGGAAGCCGCCAGAATTCTAAGCAACAACTGGATCCGCCTGTTGGGTGAAGAACTTTACAACATGTAAGCCGGAGGGAAATCTTTAATGATGTACTTCGCAGCGCCGTTAAGGCTCCCCTTGCCGATTGAATTCCCTGTTTTCATGATATAGGAATGGATACTCGAAAAAATACATAGTCTCTCCTCGCATAATAGACTCATAGCCATTCCACGAAAATTATCCTTATATAAATTATCTATATTATCAGCTACTTAAAAAATTCGTAAAAATCATTGACAGACTAACGTTAACAATATAGAAAAGTTTCACACCATGCGAGAGGAGAAACTATGATGAAGAAGACACTTCTGCATGGACGTCATGTTGCCCTGAAAGCGAGAATGGCTGATTTTGGCGGCTATGAAATGCCGCTTTGGTACCCCACGGGAGCCAAGAAGGAACATCTGGCCGTTCTCACCGGGGCGGGTCTTTTTGACACCAGCCACATGGCAGTCATCATGTTATCCGGCCCTTCGGCCCTTCAACTCCTTCAAAAATGCCTTACCAAGGACCTTGACAACTGTATCGGCAAGGAACGTCTGCCCCTGGCGCCCGGCAGGGCCGCCTACGGCGCCTTCCTGGACCCCTACGGCCATGTTCTGGACGACGCCATCGCCAACAGAATAGATGAGAACAGCTTCATGGTAGTGGTCAACGCCGGAATGGGGCCCACCCTCGCGGCCCATCTGTCGCAGGAAGCTGGAAAAGCCTCGCTTTCCGTCGAAATTCAGGACATGACGGACAAGGTGGGGAAAATCGATGTGCAGGGGCCCAAATCCTTGAGAATCCTGGCTTCCGTACTCGAAAATCCCGACTCTCTTTTTGATATCATGCCTTATTTCAGTTTCAAAGGACATTTCGACTCCTCCTCTAAAGGGACTGAAACGGTCCGGCTCATCAACGGAGTACCTATTCTCCTCTCACGGACGGGCTACACAGGTGAATTCGGCTTTGAGCTTTATATGCTGTCGGAATATCTTTCCAGCACCTGGGAAATGCTGGAAAAGGCAGGTCAAGATCATAACTGCGTGCCCTGCGGCCTCGCTTCCAGGGACTCTTTAAGAGCGGGAGCCCTCCTGCCGCTGTCTCACCAGGATATCGGAGACTGGCCTTTCATCAACCACCCGTGGGAACACGCACTGGCTTTCGACGATCAAAAAAATGGTTTCACAAAAAAGTTCATCGGCAGCGAAGCTCTCCTTGACAGCAGGGGGAAAGGCTTCTTCACCTATCCCTTCGCGGGATTCGACCTGAGGAAGGTTACATCAGGAAACGATACCGAAGTAGTCGATTCCGGAGGAAGAACCATCGGTATTGTACTCACCTGTGTAACCGATGTTGCCATTGACCTCAATGGAACAAGGATAATAAGCATCGCCAGCCCCGACAAGCCTGAGGGATTCAGGCCGAAAGGTTTGTGCTGCGGTTTTGTCCGTACAACATCACCACTTAAAACGGGCGCCATTGTGGATATCAAGGACAGGCGGCGCTCTTTGCCGGCAATGATCATGAGCGATCTGCGTCCGGATCGGACGGCTCGAACATCTATCGGAACCATGATGACGAAATAATCGGAATTCTACATGGGAACGCCGGCACCAATTCAACAAAGAAAAACAAAGGAGTGGAGCAATGAAAGAAATCAGTGAACTGCTTTTTCCCGATGATATCTGCTACGCGGATGATCATGAATGGGCAAGGATCGAAGGTGGAGTGG
>JAQUQY010000231.1 GCA_028715865.1 Syntrophales bacterium | reverse complement strand
GCAGATTTTATAACCTATTTAGAGCAGGGAAAGGTGATGGCGACGAAGTGCAAGAAATGCCAAATCAACTACTTCCCGCCTCAAGTGGATTGCCCGAAATGCATGCTCAGCGATGTGGACTGGTTTGAAGTCAAGGGAAACGGGAAGTTGCTTACCTATAGCATGGTAAATTACGGCCCGTTGGGTTTTGAAGATAAAGCGCCATATTTCTTAGGGGTAGGGGAATTTGCCGACGGGGTTAAAATTTTTGCTACTCTAAGCAAGAATATTAAGGAAACTGATATCAAGGTAGGTATGGCGGTGAAGGCAGCCCCTGTAAAGTCTGATAATAAAATTTATTATGAACTCCAGGCGGCAGGATAAAAAACCTTAGACAGGAGAAGAAAAATGGATTTTGCACTGAGTGAAGAGCACATTATATTCAGGGATCAGATCCGGAATTTTGCGGAGACGGAAATCGGCCCATTAGTCGAAGAGGCGGAGGAGACGGGAGTGACCCCGTTGCAGCTCTTTCCTAAGATGGGGAAGCTTGGCTACCTGGGAGTCACCTATCCTGAGAAGTATGGCGCAGCCGGGGCCGATAAGATTACCGAGATGATACTGATCGAAGAGTTGAACAAGGTGTGCGCCGGCATTGCCGGGGCTGTGAGCACCACCCATTCGGGACTTGGCATCCGGGCGATCAATAACTTTGGTACGGAGGAGCAGAAACAGCGGTTCCTGGCGCCCGCTATCAAGGGGGAAAGGATTGCAGCCTTTGCCCTGACGGAGCCTGACGCCGGTTCCGATGCCATTTCCATGCGTACCAGGGCAGTCAAAGACGGAAGTGATTACATCATAAATGGAAGCAAAATATTCATCAGCAACGGGACATTTGCTGATATCATTACTACTGCCTGTTATACCTCCGATCCTAAGACTGTAAAAAGAGGGCAGGGCATAAGTCTCATAGTGGTGGAAAAAGGCATGCCGGGCTTTACAGCCAGAAAATTGCACAAGGTGGGCAACAATTCTCAGGAGACGGCGGAACTTTCCTTTGAAGACGTCAGGGTCCCCCAGGAAAATCTGATCGGTGTCGAAGGACAAGGTCTGACGCAGGTGTTGGCAACCCTTAAGGCGGGAAGGCTGGCTTATGGGGCGAGGGCGACCGGTTTGGCCCAGGCAGCCTATGATATTGTTTTTAAATATGCCCATGAGAGGGTGCAGTTCGGCAAGCCAATCGCTTCCTTCCAGGCCAACACCTTCAAGCTGGTTGATATGGCCATCAGCGTCGACATCATGCGCCTGATGACCTATCGCGGGGCCTGGATGTCCGACCAGGGTATGGACTTCATGAAGGAGGCGTGCATGGTGAAGGTCTTTGCTTCGGAGACTCTGCAGCAGTTGATGCTCAATGCCCTCTCCATTCACGGAGGCTACGGATACATGCTGGAATACCCGATACAGCGTCTATGGCGGGATGCCAAGATGCTGAATATTACCGAAGGGACGACAGAAATGAGCCGCCTGGCCATTGCCCGAGAACTGGGGATAAAGGTTGGATAAGGGAAAGGAGTTGAGCCATGGACGTAAAGAAGGTATTTATCGTTGGCGGCGGTTTAATGGGCAGCGGGATCGCCCAGGTTTGCGCCCAATCTGGTATAGAAGTATTGTTAAATGATATCAGTCAGGAGGCGATAGACAAGGGTCTGAAAAACATTGCCTGGTCTGTAGGCAAGCTTGTCGAGAAAGGAAAATTGCCTGAACCGAAGGAGACGATCCTCAATCGTGTTAAACCCTGTGAGGATTTTTCCAAGGCCGCGGGAGTGGATCTGGCGATTGAAGTTGTCTTCGAAAAGCTGGAAGTAAAGCATGAGATATTTAAAAAGTTCGATGAGTTCTGTAATAAAAACGCGCTTATGGCAACCAACACGTCCGCCATTCCGATCACGGCAATCGCTGCCGTGACCAAGCGTCCCGAAAGCGTAGTCGGCATTCATTTTTTCAGCCCTGTTTCCATGATGCAGGCTGTGGAGGTGGTAAGGGGCGTCAGCACGTCGGAAGAGTCCATGAAGAGGGGCGTGGCTTTTGTCAAGTCTTTGGGCAAGGAGCCCATCCGCGTGGAAAGTGACGGAGCAGGTTTTCTCCTCAATCGGATCAACATAGTCAGTTATGTTCAGGCTATCCGTATGTTGGAAGAGGGCATAGGAACCGCCGATGATATAGATACGGGGGTGAAGCTCGCTTTTGGACGAAGAATGGGCCCCTTTGAAACAGGAGACATGGTGGGATTGGATGTATCATTCAATACACTTACGGCCATTTACGAGGAAACCAAAGATATGCGTTTCTATCCCCCGCAGCTTATAAGGCGCAAGGTTCAGGCGGGGCAGTTGGGCCGCAAGACCGGCAAGGGCTGGTTTGAATACAACAGCGACGGAACGAGAAAGGAGTAATGAATGGCGGAAGAACTGGTTCACTATGAAATTGAAAACCGGGTGGCCATAGTTAGTCTCGATCATCCTCCGTTGAACGCTCTTGATACGGCCACGAAGGAGAAGCTCTGCGATGTATTCCTGGAGCTGGATGCCAAAAGAGCGGATATCAGGGTCGTTATCCTGAAGGGTGCCGGTGAGAAGGCCTTTGCCGCCGGCGCCGATATAAAGGCCTTTCTGGATCTGTGGCCGGATACGGCAAAACGGCGTTTAATGAAGAGCCATCGCATCTATTCCACTGTAGAGAATTGCGAATGGCCGGTCATTGCCGCAATTCATGGCTTTTGTTTTGGCGGAGGGCTTGAGTTGGCCCTCTGTTGCGACATCCGTTACGCCGACGAAACCGCCCAGTTCGGATTCCCCGAAGTCGGCCTGTCTATTTTTCCGGGCAATGGCGGAACCAGGCGCGCCCTATACCAAACCCATTTGGGAAAATTAAAAGAATTGATATATACGGGAGAGACGATCAACGCCGAGGAGGCCATGCGGATCGGCCTG
>JAQUQY010000230.1 GCA_028715865.1 Syntrophales bacterium | reverse complement strand
ATCGCCGTTTCAGAATTCCTTAAGGCCAGGACTACAAGGCCCGGGAATTAGGCATTCAGGGCGATGCCTCTTCCGCCTCCTATTTCTGGGCCGCAGCCGCTGTTACCGGCGGGACGATGGTCACCTCCAATATCCATCCTCACACGACCTGGCAGGGCGACATCAGATTCCTGGAAATTTTGGAGGGAATGGGCTGCATAGTAAAAAAAGGATTCGATCGAGTGACCGTTCACGGCCGCGACCTTTCAGGAATTGACGTGGATATGAGCGATCTCCCGGATATGGTCCCTACCCTGGCCGCAGTAGCGCCCTTTGCCAGGGGAAGGACTATCATTCGAAACGTCGCCCATCTCAGGCATAAGGAGAGTGATCGCCTTCACGCCCTGGCCCTCGAATGGGGCCGAATCGGGGGTCGTGTAACAGAACTCCCTGATGGCCTCATTATTGAAGGAGATTCGCGTCTTAAAGGAACCGTGGTATATCCTCATAATGACCACCGCCTGGCAATGAGTCTTGCAGTTGTGGCGTTGCGAACCCCCCACCTCGACATTCAGGATATAGCGTGTGTGAAAAAATCGTTTCCAACGTTTTTGCACACGTGGAACCGCATTCAGTGCAATATTACCTGATTGATTTCAAAAGGCTTCGGTTTTGCGTTCGGCAGCCAAAACGCAACAATGGAGGCCTGTTTGAAAAAGCGAATTTGGATGCAGATTCATTCTTGGAGCGCAGCTGCCTTTTCTCAGAAAATGCTCAAATTAACTCAATATTAACTATTTAGGCAATATCCACATCAGGGTTTGCCTATCATAAACCCTTCGTAACGACTTGAGGACCCGGGATCCAGAGGTCCATCGCATTTCCATTTCCCCCAAAAAAATCGATCACGCAATTTTATTGTTGCGCAGCCCTTTATGATGTGATAGGAGTGCCTTGTTTTGTTCCCTTCCCCCTTCAGGTCCCTGCGGAGCGCAGGCGCCCGAGGCCTTTCGGAAGGATGCGTAGGAAGATGAAACGGTCAACTCAGACTCTAACACAGGTAAGGGATGTCGAGACGTTCTAAACGCATACACAGAAAAACGCTTGTGAGATTGAGTTCGCTTATCATAATCCTCTGTTTCTTTCTCAATCTGAATCCCGGCTTTCTGCTGCACAGCGCTTTCGCCCTGGAAAAGAAGCCTCAGAAGCATAAATCCAAGCGCCCTTCTGCCAAGCGGGTGACCTCGTTACCCCCTCCTGTTGTCGTAGAGGAGGAATCGTTTCTGGAACTGGTGAAGGAATACATTGGCACACCCTACCGCTTTGGCGGGGCCAGCGAAAAGGGCATGGATTGCTCAGGGTTTGTTAGACATATCTACTCCAAAACCTCAAGTTTGGAACTCCCTCATTCCAGTTCAAAGCAATATTCCCTTCCTATAATGAAAAAGGTCCCCAAGGATGACCTGAAAATGGGTGACCTGATCTTTTTTTCTCGAAAAGGCAAACGGATCAATCATGTCGGCATCTACCTTGACGACGGGAATTTCATTCATGCGGCCAGGAGAAGCGGGGTAACCGTATCCAGCCTTGACGACGAGTACTGGAAGGTGAGGATGGTGTCCGCCAAAAGACCTGCCGGCTTGTGGAAATATGAAGGCGCTGACCAGGCCCGGGGATCGAGCAGGGTCAAGACCGCCCTGAATGATTTGCCAGGAGTGTCGAATGGGGCTGATCGAGACGGAAGGGGATTTTTCTCTCTGAGCGAGGGGTTGAGGCCGTCTTCCTGGTGGGAAAACTCCTCTGTAAGCCGCTTGGCAGAAGGTCCCACGCACACCTTTGGCTTCCAGGTCAGCCGCTCCTTTGGTGACGCCTCCTGGAGCATCGGCCTTCTCCAGGAAAGCCACTTCCGCTATACATCCGAGACAAGAGATGATTTCCTGACGCCCCGGCCAGAACAGTCTTTTTCGGAGCGCCGCTACACCTTGGGAAGGAACCTTCAGGGCGTGAAAATGGCCAGCGCTATCCAGCCGTTCGACTGGTTGCAGATTACGCCTTCCTTCTCCTATGTGGGATATGAGACGGACGTTGAAAGATCCCCTTCCTGGGGGCCGGGGCTGGGCCTTGCAGTGCGGATCAAGCCTTTGCCAGCCAGATGGTCATTTTCGGCAGATGTTCAATACTGGGATGAAAGTGATGCTCTTGGCAGCGCGTTCGAGAGCACGGACAGTTGGAAAAACAGAAACGTCTCCCTCATGTTAGGGTATGACCTTACCAATGATTTGAGGCTCAGCATCGTGGGACAGCATGGCGTAGGGAGCCTTTTCAGCGTCAAGGAGAGCCCTTCAGAGGACCGACAAAAACACAATGGCGTTTTCCTTGGACTTGACTGGGCCTTTTAGAAAACCGGATCCGGCGCCGGGTCAAAACTACCTGTTTTATTCATACCATAACCCCATCTCCACCCTTTGAACCCCTTACAAGCCTCTTTTCTTTCGACGCCGGTCGTATGATATTCCTCTTGTCATAGAAGCTTCGATTTTTTTCTTTAGGGAGGGCAAGAACCTCGCTATGACCGTTTGACAACAGGTCCCTGTTCGGCGTCGAGCGTCAAAAAGCGACCCGCTTGCCTTTTTCCCCTCATGTCACGTATACTGAGGTAAATTCGACCTCTGCCGTCAACTGGAGAATGCCCATGGTCATCTATAAACGCTCCGTGTGCCCACACGATTGCCCGGATACCTGCGGCCTTCTGGTGGGGGTGGAAGGAGGACGGGTAGTGTCCGTCAAGGGAGATCCGGATCATCCCTTTACCCAGGGCGCCATCTGTGTGAAGGTCAACCATTACGGGGAGCGTGTTCACTCCCCGCTTCGAATTCACCGCCCGCTGAAACGAGCAGGGAAAAAGGGGGATGGCGTGTTCGAGCCGGTTTCGTGGGACCAGGCCCTGAACGAAATCGTGGAACGTTATAAAAAGATCATTTCTGTCGTTGGAGCCGA
>JAQUQY010000229.1 GCA_028715865.1 Syntrophales bacterium | reverse complement strand
GGGGGTTCTGCTCGACACCCTGAAGGGCAGTTCCGTCATAATGGGCATAATATCCAACGCGCAATTTTACACACCCCTCCTGTTCTCGGCACACCTTGGCGCGGGCCTGGAGGACCTTGGATTCAGGAAAGATCTTATTTTTTTTTCCTATGAGCTGGGCTACTGTAAGCCCTCTTCCACCGCCTTCAAAAAGGCAGCCCGCACTCTCATGAATGAGGGGATTGAGCCGGGGCAGGCGCTGTACCTGGGAAATGATATTTTGAAAGACATTATCCCGGCAGGCGAAGCAGGATTACAGACGGTTCTTTTCGCGGGTGATGCCCGGTCGCTGAACCTCAGGGAAGATGATGACAGGTGCAGGGGAATAATTCCCGACATGATCGTGACCAGCCTGAGTCAAGTTATTGATTATCTGGAATAACGAAATTCCCGGCAAGGTCGGAGCCCCGTTGAAGGGTTTTTCATGACCCGAGAAGAGGTAAGGGTAATGGAACGAAAAAATACACTATTCATTTTCATCCTTTTCGCTGCCATGGCTATTATCGTGGCTGGCGGCATATATTTTTATCTTGGCCATGAAAAAATTCCGGAAGTAGCTGAGTATAAAGAGGAAAAGGAGCCCTTCGTTATTGGAGAGATAAGGGAAAAGGAACCCATGATTGTAAGGGAAGCGCCTCCTCCAGCGGAAGAAATTTCACCCCTGGAACCCCCTCTTGAGAAAAAGGATTATTACCATTATCTGGAACAGCTGAGAAGCTTCTGCGACTACCTGGATGGAAGCAACTACATCATGGAATATGGTGTAGAGGAAGGAACCTATCTTCGCCTGCTTTCCATTATTAAGAAGCTCTCTAAATCCGGGCCCGTTATTGTTGGGGAAACACTGGACGCTGACAGGCTCGCGGCAAACCTCTATCATTTTTACCGGATCCTGGGAAAGAACGACGCGCTCCTGGCGGCGTCAATACTTACCCGGGAGAGAGAAAAAATGGAGCCGTTGATGGCATTGTTGTACCAGTGGATCACCATGGACATGGATCAGGAGATTCCGGAAGCAGACACGTCAATTGAAGCCCTGTACCGTTACGGCGCTTTTTTCCTGGTTACACTTGGCGGCAAGTCATACCTGGCTCGCCGCGACTCGAAGACAAGCTTCCTCGTCCGCTACTACTCACTGCTGATTGTTGAATGGGCTGACAGGGAAATGAAGAATCCATACGGTATAGATGTGCTGTTCCACCTGGACATGCTGGTGACCGACATGGTTTTGATGGGCAACCTCGAGAAACGGTCGAACTACGAAGAAAAACTCAGGCAACTCAGGCTCAGGCTGGTCAGAGAATAAAACGGGACATGATACCACGGTTTCTGCGGTACCATAGGTTGGGGATCAGGCGATAGAGGGCGCGCGAAATTGGGCCTATATACTCCCGGGTTCGACGGTCGAACTGGCATGCTTCTACGATTTTTTCACTGATCTCCTCCTTGCTGCCTCCCTCGTTAAAAATTTTATAGGTACACCGGAAAATCGGGCTGTACATGTTTTTCTTTTCCAGGTATCGGTGAACGTTTTGAATGGTGTTGGGACCTTCAGGCGTTCCGTCAATTTTTTTCAGAACTTCCAGGCTGGTTTCAATGGGATTTCCGCTGTAGGATTCGTAAAAATACTTGCCGTAGCGGTAATTCTTGCTGGCCATGGAAGAAACGGTTATATAGAGATCGCCCACTCCCGCTTGGCTGTAAAAAGCCTGGAAGCTCCCTCCCAGTATTTTTGAGAGAGACCTGATTTCTACGCCCGCGCGCGCAAAGATTGTTCCACCGATTGATCGCCCCAGTTCAATCTGATCCGTAGCACCCTTAAAATTGGCTACCACGTTTTTAAGCGCCCCGCAGGCCTCGATCCCCACGGGATCGAAATTGTAGTAAGCGTTAAGCTCGCTCCTGTTCTGTTTCATCAGATTTATGACCGCATTGGAAACAACCTTTTTCCCCGCCACGGAAAGGCATGTGGGGTTTCCCAGTGCTATATCTACATCAAAGAATGGGCCTCCCACTGAGACAAGGCTGTACTTGTTTTTCAGGTCGTAAAGGTAATTGTGAATCAGCTGCGAGGGCGTGATAAGTTCCCTTGTTTTTTCGTCTGAGGCAAGGCCCTTGATGGGAGATATCAGGCAGGTACGCCCCTCCTTTCTGGCTATCAGTGGCCGCAGGTAATTAAGAAGTTCCGGGAGGCGGTTCATGGTAATTGAAAGAACTATAAAATCGTTGTTATGCACAAACTGCTCGAGATCGTTGGTGGCTGTCACGTCTTCCGGCAGTCTGGGCACCGAGTCCATGCCACCGAGCATATCGGCCAGGCTTTCCGTGAAGTGGCGTGGGTTGAGATGATCGCTGTTGATGGAACGGCAGAGAGAGATGTCGTGGTGGTATATTTCCACTTTTTTGCCGTCACGGCCGAACTTGTAGGCGAAGGCAGTGCCCAGCCTTCCCGGTCCGACAATTCCGATCCTTGATTGGTCAAGGTCTTTCATGGCATCCTTATGAGGCTGTTACCTGTTATTGTATCTTCGGTCAGCTCAACGGAATAAAACATTATCGGATCTTTCCGGCCCGGTCAACCCAGGAAAAATACCTTCCTATAGTGTGGATGGCGTCCTGAACATTGGAGAAAACGGGGAACCCCGCTTCCCTTATGGCGGAAAACGTGGATATCCGGATCTTCTCTATATCCAGGTTGTCTTCGGTATAGCTCGCCAGTACGGGAATGACCGGCTTCCTGATTTGTCTCGCCATTTCCAGGATCGTCTGTTCATTGTTCTTCACGTTAAGAAAGAGTTCGACCTGGGCGATATAATCCACCGAAAAATAGGGAATGATGAAATCAATACCGTCGTCGTTATCGAAAGCTTTCATAGTATGCAGCATCACAGCAAGATCAAAGCCATAAGCTCCCAAGTCGACCGGGTTGGTGGTGGAGGTGTTAATATCCCTGA
>JAQUQY010000228.1 GCA_028715865.1 Syntrophales bacterium | reverse complement strand
CACCATGCAGTACGTGAAACCCGCCGTGGCGACGGTCTGCATGGGGCAGGCGGCCAGCATGGGGGCAATTCTCCTGGCGGCCGGGGAAAAGGGAAAGCGCTACGCTCTGCCGAATTCGCGCATTCTCATCCACCAGCCATTGGGGGGTTCTCACGGCCAGGCAACGGATATCGGGATTCAGGCCAGGGAGATACTGCGGCTGAGGGAAGAGCTGAACACTATTCTCAGCAACCATACCGGCCAGCCGGTAAAGCGTATTGAAAAAGACACGGACCGTGATTACTTTATGACAAGCAAGGAGGCGCTCGAATACGGCATCGTGGACCAGGTTATCGAAAAGCGAGCCTCCATGAATGAAAGTGATAAGGATAAGTAGTAAAAGCAGGCGCCTTGAAGAATCCCCGGACCCTGTTATTTAGGATCAGGGGGCAGGGCGCGAATAAGCGAAGGGAGTTCGGTAATGTCAAAAAGGCGAAGAGATGACCAGGGAGAACAGGGCGTGCTGTTCTGTTCGTTTTGCGGAAAGACGCAAAGCGAGGTGCTCAAGCTTGTGGCCGGGCCGACCGCCTATATATGTGATGAGTGTATTGAACTGTGCCGCTGCATAGTGGAGGAGGAAGGCGGAATCCATGACATCAGGGAAATCGCCGAAGACATTCCCGATCCCAAGGACATCAAGAAATTCCTGGATCAATACGTTATAGGCCAGGAAAAATCCAAGAAGGTGCTTTCCGTCGCGGTTTACAACCACTACAAGCGCATATTCGCCGATTATGACAGGGACGGCGTGGAGCTGCAGAAGAGCAACATTCTGCTTATAGGCCCCACGGGGTCCGGCAAGACCCTGCTCGCCAGGACACTGGCGCGCATGCTGAACGTTCCCTTCACCATCGCCGACGCGACAACTCTGACGGAAGCGGGATACGTCGGGGAAGATGTGGAAAATATTATTTTGAGCCTTCTGCAGAATGCCGATTATGACGTTCAGAAGGCATCCCGCGGGATTGTCTATATCGATGAGATCGACAAGATATCCCGGAAGTCCGGGAACCCTTCCATCACAAGGGATGTGTCCGGCGAAGGCGTTCAGCAGGCGCTCCTGAAGATAATCGAGGGAACCCTGGCAAATGTTCCGCCCAAGGGCGGGAGAAAGCACCCGCAGCAGGAATTCATCCAGGTGGATACGACGAATATTCTTTTTATCTGCGGGGGAGCCTTCAACGGGCTTTCCGAGATTATCGATAAGAGAAGTTCAGCCAACTCCATTGGTTTCGGCGCCGATGTGAGGAGCAAGACCGAGAAAAATGTGGGTGATATACTGTCTGATGTGCAGACGGAGGATCTCCTGAAATATGGTCTGATCCCCGAGTTTATAGGTCGCCTGCCCGTTATCGCCACTTTGAGCGACCTGGAGGAGGCGGACCTGGTGCGCATACTTGTGGAGCCGAAGAATTCGATCATCAGGCAGTACAAAAAGATGCTCGAATTGGAGGATGTGAAGCTCACTTTTACGGAAGGAGCCCTTCGGGCCATAGCCCGGGCCTCGATGGAGCGAAAGTCGGGAGCCAGGGGACTGCAGTCTATCCTGGAAGGCATAATGCTGGATATCATGTATGACATACCTTCCCGGAAGGATGTAAAAGAGTGTCTGGTAAGTGAAGATGTGGTCTCGAACAACGAGAGGCCCATATTGCTGTTTGAAACAAAAACGGAAACTGCCGAAACAAAGCGGCAGAAGGAGATAGGATAAAGTGGGAATGTTCAACAGAATTAAATCAGGTGAAAAGATAAATCCGGGGATTGCAGTGCCGCTTCTTCCCTTGAGGGACGTAGTGGTTTTCCCCCACATGATAGTGCCGCTTTTCGTCGGGCGCGAGCGGTCGATCCGCGCCCTCGAATCGGCAATGCAGTATGATAAGGAAATTTTTCTGGTTGCCCAGAGAAGCGGCGACAACGAGGATCCCAATGAGGAAGACATTTACGGTGTGGGAACAGTGGGTTCCATTATTCAGCTTCTCAGGCTTCCCGATGGAACGGTGAAGGCCCTGGTGGAGGGGAAAGTCAGGGGCCAGATCAGGGAGTATGTCCCCAACGAGGATTACTACCTGGTTCGGGTTGATGAAGTGCACGAATCCTATGACCCTCATCAAAAGGTTCCCGTTGAAGCTTTGATGAGAAGCATAGTCGAGTGTTTCGAAAAGTACGCGAAGATGAGCAAAAAAGTGCCCGCCGATATGGTGAGCACAATCTCGTCCGCGAAGGATCCGGCCAAGCTGGCCGACGTGGCGGCTTCACATCTTCAGATTCCGCTCGATGAAAAGCAGAAGCTTCTCGAAACATGGGACATTGAAGAACGGCTTGAGAAAATTTACTCGCTCATGTTGTCGGAAATTGAAATCCTGGAAGTTGAGGGGCGCATCAAGAAGCGGGTAAAGAAGCAGATGGAGAAAACCCAGAAAGAATATTACCTGAACGAGCAGATGCGCGCTATTCAGAAGGAGATGGGTGAGGACGACAGCTTCAAGAACGAGATCAAGGAGCTTGAAAAGAAGCTCCAGGAAAAGGAGATGTCCGATGAAGCCCGCGCGAAGGTGGAGCATGAAATCAAGAAATTGAAAATGATGGCTCCCATGTCGGCGGAATCGACGGTGGTCCGCAATTACATAGACTGGCTGCTCGCTCTTCCGTGGCATGAAAAGACGGAGGACCAGAACGACCTCAACATTTCTGAGACCATCCTCGAAGAGGACCATTACGGCCTGAAGAAGGTGAAGGAGCGTATTCTGGAGTACCTGGCCGTTCAGATCCTGGTGAAAAAGAAGAAGGGATCCATACTTTGCCTTGTGGGACCTCCGGGCGTGGGGAAAACATCCATCGCCAAATCGATAGCAAGGGCAACGAACAGGAAGTTCGTGCGGCTTTCCCTTGGCGGACTCCGCGACGAGGCGGAAATCAGAGGGCACCGGCGGACGTATATCGGGGCGCTTCCGGGTAAAATAA